>CAMBMC010000166.1 GCA_945868555.1 Chitinophaga pinensis
AATCGTTTCCAGGATCCAAATTATGGAAAGTTTGATGCAAGCGGATTGGCCATGGCTGCTCCTGCAGCAGCAGATACAACAGCAGCGGCAAAGAAATAATCATCTGAATGACTACGAACATGGAATTCAAAATTACGAATAGAGCAAAAACAGTAACATTGGCATTAATCGTTGTCGGTTTATTGTTCACAGCGATCGGCATTTTTACCGGTATGAGCGATCATCATTTTGCAACACGCTTGCTTGCAAATGGGCTAATCAACAGTTTCTTCTTTTTCGCTTTAGGTCTAGGAGCATTGTTCTTCTTGGCCTTGCAATACGCAACTGAAACAGGATGGTATGCTTCTGTGAAGCGCGTTATTGAAGCGGTAGCAGGTTTCCTTCCTTATGGAATGATGCTTATGTTGGTGACTTTATTGACGATCACGTTCATGCACGGCGCACACATCTACTTGTGGATGGATCCGGAAATGTATACGGAAGGAAGTGAACATTACGATGCAATTATCGCAGGTAAACGTCCTTTTTTGAATGAGATTTTCTTTTGGGTGAGAACCTTGGTGTATATGGCCATCTATTACATCTTCTGGATGGGCTTTAGAAAGCGCTCATTGTTGGAAGATTCAATAGGTGGAACAGACCTTCACTTCAAAAACTACAAAAAAGCAGCTACTTTCTTGGTATGCTTTGCTGTATTTAGCTCAACATCTTCTTGGGATTGGTTGATGTCAATAGATGTGCACTGGTTCTCCACCTTGTTTGGATGGTACACATTTGCTGGAATGTGGTGTTCAACAATGGTAGTTCTCGTTTTGACAACCCTTTATTTGAAAAAATTGGGTTACTTGCCAAATGTAAACGATAGTCACATCCATGACCTTGGAAAATGGACATTCGCAACCTCATTCTTATGGTCTTACCTTTGGTTCTCTCAGTTCATGTTGATCTGGTACGCGAATATCGGTGAAGAAGTCGCTTATTACATCATGCGTATTGAGAACTTTAAAATACTTTATTTCTCTATGTTCGTAATCAACTTCGCCTTCCCGATGTTAATCTTGATGTCAAGGGATGCGAAAAGAAATGCTGGAATTTTGACCTTGGTTGGTTTGATCATCCTTACAGGCCACTGGTTGGATGTTTACATCATGGTTTCCGCAGGAACACTTGGAGCACAAGCTCAATTTGGATTCTTGGAATTGGGAATGGTACTCGCTGTCTTGGGATTCTTTGTACGTATGATTCTAGTAAATCTTACAAAGGCACCTCTTACACCGGCGAATCACCCATTCTTGGATGAAAGTGTTCACCACGAAATATAATTTGAATTTATTTTATCACAGATAATTGACTAAAGATGTTAAGTAAATTAATCGCACTGCTCGTAATCGTTTTGGGTGTTGTAGCAATCGCCCAATTGGTTCGTGTTTACGAATTGTCGTCAAAGCTCCGCAAGCGTGGTGAACACGAAATCACAGATCGTGACAATAATTTCAATGGACGAATGATGTTCTTGTTTGTTATTGCCTTGTATGTATTTTTCTTATGGCTAGTTCTTCGTTACGGTTGGACCGGACGAGGAGAAGCGGCATCTACAATCGGACGTGAAACGGATTGGTTGTTGAATGTAAACTTTATTGTCATCATTGCTGCTTTCCTCTTAACAAACACATTGTTGTTTTACTTCACGTACCGATATGTGCGAAAGGAAGGTGTTAAGGCATTCTATTATCCTCACAACAACAAGTTGGAGATGCTTTGGACGGTTGTTCCGGCATGCGTACTTGCAGTGATTATCATTCTCGGATTGAAGAAATGGAACGATGCTACTTCAGCTGCTACTGATGACGCGATCCGTGTGGAGTTGTTCTCGAAGCAGTTTGATTGGACAGCGCGTTATTCTGGGTACGATAACATTTTAGGTCGTTTTGATTATAAATTGACGACAGACAAGAATGAATTGGCCCTCATGACAACGGCAACAATCGACAGCGCAATTTTCTCTATGGAACATGGTTTAACAGGAATTGATTCACTTGTGTCGAAATTGAACAACCGAAAAATCATGTTGGTTCCTGAGGAACGTGAGAAAATGGAAACTGACCTCTCTCGCAAGGAACGATTGATTCGTTTGTTGTATCAAATGCGTGCACACCACGACAAGAAAATGGATCGTGCAGCAGAAGATGACATCATTCAAAAAGACACATTGTACCTTTGCGCAAACAAGGAATATGAATTTAATTTCCGTGCAAAGGATGTGCTTCACTCAGCATATTTCCCTCATTTCCGCGCGCAAATTAATACCGTGCCTGGAATGACAACACGATTTAAGTTTACTCCTGACATCACAACGAAACAAATGCGCGTGAAGAAAAATGACGCGAAATTCAACTACGTGTTGATGTGCAACAAAATATGTGGTGGTGCCCATTACAAAATGAAAATGATTGTAGTTGTGTTGTCTGAAAAGGAATACAACAAATGGATGAAGGGTGCGCAAGCGAAAACGTTTAAGTCCACATTCTCTCCAGCTCCAGCTGCACCAGCAGCTATGACCCCAGCAGATTCAACAGGGATGGTGGTAGATACAATGGCAATGCCTGCACCGGTTAAATAATCAAGATTTACAACTCTTTAAATAAAGTCAAATGTCAGCAATAGCGCACGAAGAACACGGACATCACGAAGCACACGGTCATCACGACCATGAGCACCATGAAGAACATTTCGTTTCGAAGTACATCTTCAGTCATGACCACAAAATGATCGGAAAACAATTCTTGATCACAGCTGTTTTCATGGGAGTTGTCGCCATGTTACTTTCTATTCTCTTCAGAATCCAATTGGCTTGGCCAGGTGAAAGTTCTGATTTCTTGTCGTTCTTCTTGGGTGAAACTTGGGCGCCAGAAGGTGTCTTGAAGGAAGACATGTACCTCGGACTTGTAACGATTCACGGAACAATTATGGTATTCTTCCTTTTGACGGGCGGATTGTCAGGTACTTTCTCAAATATCCTCATCCCATTGCAATTGGGTGCACGTGATATGGCATCGGGGTTCTTGAACATGCTTTCATTCTGGTTCTTCTTTATCTCTTCCATTTTAATGTTCTGTTCTTTATTCATCGAAACAGGACCAGCAATGGCAGGTTGGACCGTTTATCCTCCACTCTCTGCATTGCCTCAAGCGGTTTCAGGGTCTGGATTAGGAATGACAATGTGGTTGTTCTCGATGGCTATTTTCATTGCAGGATCGTTGATTGGATCGTTGAACTACATCGTAACCGTATTGAACTTGCGCACAGCAGGGATGACCATGACACGCATGCCATTGACCATCTGGACCTTCTTCGTTACGGCTATTCTTGGTGTTCTTTCATTCCCGGTTTTACTTTCAGCAGCCTTATTGTTGATCATGGACCGTTTGGCAGGAACAAGCTTCTATCTTTCAGACATCATTGTACAAGGTGAAATGTTAACGAATCACGGTGGATCTCCACTGTTGTTCCAACACTTGTTCTGGTTCTTAGGTCACCCTGAGGTATATATCGTACTTCTTCCAGCATTGGGCCTTTCTTCAGAAATTATATCTACGAACTCACGCAAGCCGATCTTTGGTTACCGCGCTATGATTGGTTCTATCTTGGCGATTGGTTTCTTGTCCTTCATTGTATGGGGTCACCACATGTTTATCACCGGAATGAATCCGTTCTTAGGAAGTGTCTTCGTATTTACGACCTTGTTGATTGCGATTCCTTCGGCGGTAAAAGTATTTAACTACTTGACAACGCTTTGGAAAGGGTCTTTGGTCCTTACTCCAGCAATGTTGTTCGCGATTGGATTGGTGTCGACATTTATCTCAGGTGGTGTTACAGGAATTATCCTTGCGGATTCTGCCTTAGATATCGCAGTGCACGATACGTACTTCGTTGTTGCCCACTTCCACATTGTAATGGGTATGTCGGCAGTCTTTGGAATGTTCGGTGGTGTTTACCACTGGTTCCCTAAGATGTATGGCCGCATGATGAACACACGTTTGGGTTACGCTCACTTCTGGATTACAATCATCGGAGCATACGGCGTATTCTTCCCGATGCACTTCGTTGGATTGGCAGGAGCACCGCGCCGTTATTACGATTATTCAGTGTATGGTGAATTTGACCAAGGATCTTTGGACATGATGATGGACTTAAACGTAATTATTACAGTATTTGCAATTTTTGCAGCTGTTGGTCAGCTCTTGTTCTTATTTAACTTCTTCTACAGCATCTTCCGCGGTCCTAAGGCGCCTCAAAACCCTTGGAATTCAAATACCCTGGAATGGACAACGCCAGTAGAGCACATGCACGGCAATTGGCCAGGAGAATTGCCTACGGTACACCGTTGGCCTTACGATTATTCGAAGCCAGGTGCGGATACGGATTTCATTCCGCAAAACGTTCCTTTGGCTGAAGGTGAAGAAGAACATTAGTCAATCTTGATAATACTTAAAAAGCCTTCCGTTTTTAACGGGAGGCTTTTGTATTTTTGTAAAAACGCAATTCATTGGAAGAAGAGGACTCATTCGATTACCGTCAGGAAGAACAAAATAATGGTGAACAGGAATATGATAAGGTGCTTCGTCCGAAGAAACTGTCTGATTTTGCTGGTCAACCTTCTATAGTCGAAAACCTTGAGATTTTTGTAAAGGCGGCAACCCTTCGTGGAGAACCTTTGGATCACGTCTTGTTGCACGGCCCTCCCGGACTCGGTAAAACTACCTTGGCGAATATCATTGCCAATGAAATGAATGTCGGGTTTAAAGTGACTAGCGGTCCAGTGTTGGATAAACCAGGTGATTTAGCAGGACTTCTTACCAATCTAAATGAGGGGGATGTACTCTTCATCGATGAAATTCACCGACTAAGCCCTGTGGTTGAAGAGTACCTATATTCAGCAATGGAGGATTATGTCATCGATATTCTCATCGATAGCGGACCAAATGCACGAAGTATTCAGATTACCTTAAATCCCTTTACCCTTATAGGAGCAACAACACGCTCAGGATTATTGACATCGCCTTTGCGGGCTCGCTTTGGAATTAATTCGCGACTTGAATATTACGATGCGAAAACATTGACTAGCATTGTTGAACGCTCTTCTGGACTTCTTAATATTCCAATTGATGAAGCTGCGGCATATAAAATAGCTTCGCGAAGTCGTGGAACTCCTCGTATCGCCAATGCATTGTTGCGCAGGGTGCGTGATTTCGCACAAATCAAAGGTACTGGAGTCATTGATGAAGAAATTACTGAAGTGGCTTTAAAAGCGCTCAATGTGGATGAAAATGGCCTGGATGAAATGGATATCCGAATCCTAAAGGCCATTATTGACAAGTTTAGTGGAGGACCAGTTGGACTAACCACCATCGCTACAGCCATTGGAGAAAATGCAGGCACCCTAGAGGAGGTGTATGAACCGTTCTTGATCCAAGAAGGTTTTTTGATGCGCACGCCGCGTGGAAGGAAAGCCACAGAAAAGGCATTGCGCCATTTCGGTAAAAGCCTCGGTTGGGCTCAAGGCGGACTGTTCTAAATCGAGTAGATGTCATCAGCAGACAAATACACTGCACTCATCAAGCAAAAGGCAAGCGATCAAGGGTTCTTGTATTGTGGAGTTTCTAAAGCCGACTTTTTGACGGAGGAAGCCCCTAAATTGGAGGAATGGCTGCGTTTGGGGTATCAAGGTTCGATGTCGTACATGGAACGCAATTTTGACAAACGCTTAGATCCGCGTCTTCTCGTTGAGGGAGCAAAATCAGTGGTCACCTTGATCTACAATTATTTCCCGTCTGAAAAGCCTACACAGGATGCAACTCCAAAAATCTCCAAGTATGCGTATGGTGAAGACTACCATGTCGTAATCAAGGATAAACTCTTTGAGTTG
>CAMBMC010000167.1 GCA_945868555.1 Chitinophaga pinensis
CTTGAATTCGTGGGTAAGATTTACAAAGTAAAAAACTTGAAAGCGCGCATTCAGGAAATGATCAATGCCGTAGGATTGGACGTTGAACAAAACAAAAAGATTGGTGCCCTGTCGAAAGGATACCGCCAGCGTGTTGGTTTGGCAGCAGCAATTATCCACGATCCACAAGTGTTGATCTTGGATGAACCAACATCTGGTCTAGATCCGAATCAATTGGTTGACATTCGCGAATTGATCAAAAAAATTGGAAAAGAAAAAACAGTGATGCTTTCCACGCACATCATGCAGGAGGTTGAAGCAATCTGTGACCGTGTGGTGATCATCAACAAGGGAAGAATAGTTGCCAACGACACTGCCTCTTTCCTTCAACAATCCATGTCTTTACAGACGGTATATGTTGAATTTGAAGGAAGTGTTTCAAAAGATATGTTGGCAAAAATTCCACATGTTGGAAAAGTGGAAGCCGTGAAAGAAGGCTGGTTGATCGAGACCAGGGATGATGTCGATTTACGCAAAGAAATCTCAAGATTTGCACAGAAAAATGATTTACTCGTGCTGACATTGCGCGCAGAGGAGAAATCGCTCGAAGAAGTATTTAAAGAATTAACGAAATAAGATGCCTTCAAATTTCATTGAAGAATTGCGCTGGCGTGGCATGATCCACGACATGATGCCGGGAACGGAAGAAGCGCTGAACAAGAAAGTATCCTCAGGATACATTGGATTTGATCCAACCGCAGATTCACTGCATGTCGGGCACCTCGTGCAAATTATGACCCTAGTGCACTTTCAACGTGCTGGCCACAAGCCTTATGCGCTCGTTGGTGGTGCCACAGGAATGGTTGGTGATCCATCTGGAAAATCCCAAGAACGCAATTTACTGGATGCCGAAACCTTGAACCACAATGTCGCTTGCGTAAAGGGCCAATTGGAGAAATTCTTGGATTTCAATGCAGGAGAGAATTCCGCGGAAATGGTCAACAACTACGATTGGTTCCGCGACATGAGCTTCCTCGATTTCATTCGCGATGTCGGTAAACACATTTCCGTGAACTACATGATGGCCAAAGATTCGGTGAAGAAACGCTTGGAAACAGGAATGTCATTTACAGAATTCAGTTACCAATTGGTACAGGGCTATGATTATTACCACCTGAACAAGCACCACAACTGCATCATTCAGCTAGGCGGTTCTGACCAATGGGGAAATATTGTCACAGGAACGGAATTGATTCGCCGAAAATCTGGTGGTCAAGCATATGCCGTAACGACTCCCTTGATCAAAAAAGCTGATGGGACAAAATTCGGAAAGACAGAAGGCGGAAGTGTTTGGTTAGATCCTGAGCGCACTTCTCCGTATGAGTTTTACCAGTTTTGGTTGAACAGTAGTGATGCTGACTCAGTCAATTACATCCGCATTTTCACTTTGCGTTCCAAAGAACAAATTGAGGAATTGGAAAAAGAACACGCGGAAGCACCCCATTTACGCATCCTTCAAAAAGCGATCGCTGAAGACATCACGACACGTGTTCATGGCGAGAAAGCGTTGCATACCGCTATTTCAGCATCGAACATTCTTTTTGGAAAATCAACGGCTGACGACCTTCGCAAGTTATCCGAAAAGGACTTCTTCGCAATTTTCGATGGGGTTCCTCAAGCGACTATTACGCGTGCTGATTTTGGAGATTCCATGTCCATTGTTGAAGCCTTGGGAGCGAAAACGAATTTCTTGTCTTCCAATGGTGAGGCACGCAGAGAATTGAAGACCAATGCCATTTCTGTGAATAAGGAAAAAGTAGGAGAAGATTTTCAACTGACAAGTGAACATCTGATCAATGACAAGTATGTGTTATTGGGCAAAGGGAAGAAGAACAATTATATATTGATTGTGGAGTAATATAAAATTTAGCTCATGCGTGCATTGCTTATTGTTTTCGTTCTCAGTTGTTCTTACTCCTTCTCCCAAAATTGTGTGGATTCATCGCTGATCGATCCAAACGTTATGTGTCCTGCTGTGTTTATGCCTGTTTGTGGATGTGATGGCAACACCTATGAGAATGCCTGTGTCGCGCAATCCGTTGGCGGAGTCATTGACTACACCGATGGTCCCTGTGAGCTAGATACGTGTATGATTATTCCTGCGGGAGTTGATTTCGGTTTTTGTGCGATGCCTTTGGGTTGGGTAACGTATGGAGGTGAATGCCAGATGATTTCAGGATGTTCCATGATTGGTTCCGATGGAAATGATTACAGCGCTTATTTTTTCACAAACTCTTATGCTTGCAATGCGATGTGCCTTTCAGATACGACGGTTGTTCTTCCGTGCATAGATACAAGCTTAATTGATCTGAATGTCCAAATTCCCAACATTTACCAACCTGTTTGTGGTTGTGATTCTGTGACCTATCAAAACGTTTCAGAAGCGATGTATCACCATGGAATCGTTGCGTATGTGGAAGGGGAATGTCCGATGAATGGGATTCAATCGCTAAATGACAGTGAAATAAAGGCTTTTCCCAATCCCTTTTCTGAGAACCTTACCATACAATTGAATGGAACGAGACAGCATACCATTCAACTTATTTCGTTGGACGGAAAAATACACATCACGGAATCCTCTGATTTCCAAGAAACGCTTCTGATTGATACGAAACACGTGCAGGTTGGTACATACATCTTGATCGTCGAAGATCAAGAATTGGGTTCAAGGTTCTATAGCATCTTCACTAAATAACGGGATTTTAAATCCGTCTAATTCACGATCAGCTTATTCTTAGAGATTGCATCGTGCTTTCTCATCTCTAGAATGTACATTCCAGGGGACAACTGAAGCAAATACGTCAATGCTGGATCTTTCACCTCTCGCACCAGAGCACCTTTTGCATCGAAGATCGATAGGTTTTCGATTCCTGCAGGCAACATGATGTGATCATGAGCTGGATTCGGATAAAAGAAGAGATCATCTTCCGACAATGCTGTTGTTGCTAACATTCCCACATATACAGATTCGACAAGGCTACAGCCATTGGAATCGACAATCGTTGCCGTGATCCAACCTGGATTGAGGTAAACCACCAAGTCTTCCGTTTGTCCATTCACATCATTCCAAGTGATGTCATACGGTTGAGTTCCACCAGTCACCGTCGCCTGAACCATTCCATCAAATGACGCTAAACCAGAAGCAGGTGTCACATCAAATTGAACCATCAACGCAGCTGGCTCGCTAATGGTCAAATTAAGTGTATCGGCACTACAGCCATTGTTGTCTTCAATAAACACCGCATAAGAAGAAGGTTGCAAGTTACTGATCGTTGAATCCGTGACATTCGTAACGTTGTAAAAATAGGTATACGGGGCTGTCCCTCCTGATGCGGAAAATGCAATGACGCCATCGTTGTTTTGAGCACAAGATACATTGGACGCAACTGCGCTAAATTGCAACAGAGCGGGCTGCTGAATGGTAAACGCGATTGAATCTTTACACGGTCGAGCGTCTTGAATGAGGACATAATAATCACCTGCGGCTAAATTCGATAAGGTGTCATTTGTGGTTCCACTAGACCAAATGAATTGCATGTTTGCTGGATTTTGGCTGTGGTAAATGATGGCCCCACCTGTTTCATCACCGTAGCACAATGCTACATCTTGAATAGTCAAGGAATCGATAACAGGAGCAGAAGCCGGAATAAATACAGAATCTTCCACAACACAACCATTCGAATGCGTTATGATCACACTATTCCATCCTTCAACGAGTGCATAATTTGGTTTCGTTGTCCCTCCATTCTCCCATAAGAAAGTACACGTAGAGAACATGCAATAACATCCTGTTGAATTTAGCGTAGCCATTCCATTTGAATCTCCTGGGCAAGTTGGTGACGAAATCCCCCCGAAAGTAATGACAAAAGGGTCGTTGACAGTTACCGTTTGTATTTCAAAACAAGCATTGTCATTCGTTACTTGCACCCAATACGTTCCGGAGGATACATTTTGAAGGGATGATCCAGTAGCACCTGTAGACCATAAATAAGTGTGTTGACTTTGAACATTCGAAACTGATACATTAATACTTCCATTGGATGCACCATTGCATGATGGCGAAGTAGGAAATACGCTACTGATTACAGAGCCAGGTCCACAATCTGATGGGACATACTCATACACCCCATCATATCCCGATCCCATATAACTACCCCAAGCAATTCCAGCATTGGGTTCAGTTGATATCAATTCGCGTCGATAAACATAAATTCCCTTCCAACCCATGGGATTCAAGCTATCCTTTTTCACTGAGTAAATGATATCAAGAAAGCCGTTGTTATCCAAATCCAAGATTTGAGGTGTAGATCCTATGTTGACCCCAGTGCGTGTTGCATCGAGATTCGTAATGACATTCGAAGTGACATCTACCGCAATTACCTTAGTTCTGAAACACGCGTTTTCCATATAAGAAAGTGCAAAAATCGCTTCATCTCGGCCATCATTATTTAAATCTACTGCGTTAGCCGATGCAAAATGAATACTACCAATACTGTCAATGAACTCAACATTTCCAGTAGCTCCATCTAAAACAATTTGATAAAAATCGGAGTAGGATGAGGCTTCTCCTTTGAATAGAACCAATAAAACGTCCGGTGTTAAATCCCCGACAAAATTGCCAATGACAGGCGCTGCACTTGATTCCGTGTTTGGTTTAGCGTATGTCCATTCGGTGAGAAGATCGTCTCCATTAATCTTGGTAAGTTCTCCACCAAACGATTGAATGTAGATGTCAAAAGTGCCATTGTTTTTTCTGTAAACAGAGGCGGGAGCAATGAATCCCTTATTGGGATCTTGAGCAAGTGTGACACTATTGATTAAAGTACCTTGAGAAATTAACTCATTTAGAGGAGCAGCATAAAAGTGCCCACCTAAATTTTCCCCACCTGTGCCATACAAGATCCATTTGGTGCCATTATTTTGAACATCAACGACCAAGGGAGAGCAATAGATTTCAGCGCTATCAGGAACGATGGCCTGTGACAAAAGACCTCCCGTTATACTGCTAATGACCATTAACAGTCCTGGTGGCCGGTCTGTTTCCCAAGTTGGGGCTAAATGATCACCTCCATTGGAAACAAGGATATCTTTATAACTATCGCCATCCACATCATCAATAAATTGCGGGTTATAGAAGTTATATAATCCGCTATCTACGGGGTTTGTTCCATAAGGGAAATAATCCCAAAGTAAATTGCCAGAAGCTCCATTAATGGCAAGTAGTTGTGCAGAACGTCCAACAATGAACACATCATCAATACCATCTTGAGTGATATCTTGAAAAATGGCACTGCCAAAAACCTCATTTCTAGAAGCTCTTTTCCACAACAAGGATCCATCAATCCCATTGAAAGCCATTATCCCATTGTTACTTGCCACACCATCAGTTCCACCTCCGATAACCACATCTAGTATTCCGTCACCATTCAAATCAGAGGTTCTTGGTGAGGACAAGGTAGGAATTGAATCGGTAAAGGCTTGCCAATTTTGTGCAAAAGCTAATTGCACAGAGACAAGGAAAAAGAAGATTAAAAGATATTTCATTCTGCAATAGGTTTAGGAATTCAAATTTATGAATAATGTTTGCCAAAAGCTAAAGATGGTCTTTATTTAAAGGATGTTGGACATTCTGAATGCAAGTCCCAAAGAGTCGGGACAAGGGCGATCGCGAGGAGGTAAATTCAGAGTGAGAATGAGAGCGAGAGCGAGGTATTGATCTCTACTCTGAAACTTACATTCCTTTTTGAGGCTTGGATATAAAACAAAAAAGCCCCTTCATTGCTGAAGGGGCTTCCTTGAAAGTGGCATCGACTTACTCTCCCACCCTCAAAAGGGCAGTACCATCAGCGCAAGCAGGCTTAACTTCTCTGTTCGGAATGGGAAGAGG
>CAMBMC010000168.1 GCA_945868555.1 Chitinophaga pinensis
ATTGTCCTTCTTTGTTTTGATATCCACCGATGCACCAGGCATTGTTTTCGTGATGTTTTCTCTGATATATTCAATCTCTGATTTCGCTGATTTCTCAAAGCGCACACCAAATGTTCGACCTCCGGAGAATTCAACACTTGGATTCATTCCGCGTACCATCACCATAATGAGCGATCCAGCTACCAAAGCACCTGAAATCACATAATAGAACTTTCTATTCGCTACGAAGTCGATATTGATTTTCTTGAATGCACCTTTCGTTATTTTCGTATCGAAGTTGATCGCAATGTTTTTCTTCATCATCCAGATGAATACCAAACGTGAAATGACCAATGCAGCAAATACTGAAGTAAAGATCCCTATGATTAATGTTGTAGCAAAAGATTCGATTGGTCCGGAACCAAATATTTTCAATACCACCGCAGTCAAGAGGGTTGTAACGTTCGCATCAATGATGGATGAAAGGGCCATTTTATATCCTTCATCTATCGCTGTAGCTTGATCTTTACCCGCTGCAATTTCTTCACGAATACGTTCAAAAACAAGTACATTGGCATCCACCGCCATACCAATGGTCAATACGATACCTGCAATACCTGCTAGTGTAAGCACCGCTCCAAAAGAAGCAAGTGAACCAAAGATGAAAATCATGTTGGCCAAAAGAGCGATGTCAGCAACCAAACCTGCTCTTCCGTAGTAGAAGAACATGTAGGCAAATACAACCAACAAGGCAATACCGAAGGAAATCAACCCTGCTTTCGTGTTTTCGTCACCAATGGTTGGTCCTACAATCGTTTGTTCCTTGATCACACAAGGAGCAGGAAGTGCTCCACCATTCAACAATCCGGCAAGATCTTTTGCTTCTTCAATCGTGAATGATCCTGAGATTTGGGTGTTACCACCGGTGATTGGATTGATTACTCGAGGGGCACTGTAAACAACATTATCCATCGTAATAGCTACGATACGATCCACGTTATTCCCAGTCATTTCAGCCCATTTGTCAGCACCTTCTTCGGTCATTGACAAGTCCACAGTTACTTTTCCGTTTTGGTCATCGTAGCCCGTAGTTGCATTTTTCACATCCTTCCCACCTACTTTGGCTTTACCATTCTCTGGCATTTTCACCGCATATAAAAAGTATCCTTTGTCTTTCTTTTTATCAGAAACACTTTCTGGTTCAGAGCCCCACATGAAGCGTAAATCTTCAGGGAAAACGGCCATCACGTCTGCGCGAGCTAGAATTTTGTCAACCAATTCTTTTTGATCGACTTCCGCATTCGCATCAACAGGGACATACCCAATCGCGTAATCACCAACAGGTTTGAAGTAGTCCGCCAATCCTTTTTCAGTAGATCCCAAAGAGGAAAGTGATTCTTGTTTTGCTTTTTTCGCTGAATCTGCTGCTGCAACTGCTGCTAAATCCGTAGAATCAACAACAGCGATATCCTCAACAATCACTTCTTCAGTGCGAGAAATCATTGATGCTTCTTGCCAGAACGATTGAATTTCAGATGGCATAAACGTTTCGAAGAATTGTAGATTCGCCGTTGAACGCAATTTCTTCGCTACGGTCACCTCATCTTGCACTCCTGGAAGCTCAATATACAAACGGTTGTTTGCTGGGTCTTTTTGAATGTTCGGCTGAGCAACACCAAATTGATTGATCCGCTTGTTCATGATTTGCTCAACTCCATCCATTGAAGAGGAAGCAATGTTTCTAAAGAATGACTCCACATCATCGTCAGACGATTTTGCATTCAATCCTTCAATTTCTGTCGTACCTAATAAACGAACAACTGGGAACTTGTTGATTTTTTTATTCTCTTCAATGAATAAAGAGATGAAATCTCCACCTCGCGTTTTGTACTTGCGCGTTGCGCTGTCAAATGGACGCTTAAACTGCAAGTCACGCGGATTTCTTGCATAATTCTGAATCAACTCAGGAATAGAAATTTCTAGGGTTACAGACATCCCTCCAACGAGGTCGAGGCCAAAAGCCAAACTACGCTTCTTTGTCTCGGCGAATGTAGAACCAAAGAGTGAGTAAACAGTTTTATCTGCTTTTTTACTAAGAATTTGGTTGATGAATGCTGATTTTGCTAAATCTTCACCTTCTGGCTGATCGAAGTGAACGTATTGTCCATTCGGCAATAGAGCACTATCGCCGGTGGCAGCCGCTTCTTTTTTCAGCATTTGAACGCGTCCGTCTGCTTCTTTATCTGCTTGATTTTCTACAGAGCTTGCTACCCATGTAAATGAAAGTTGGTACAAGCATACCACTGTTAAAATTATTGTTATGAACCAAAAAAATCCTTTGTTACGCATGTCAGAATTGTCAAGTTAATTATCAAATTAGCCCGCAAATATAGAATTTACCTTCGGCATAAGCAAACTAGTTTAGATGTATTTGAGCACTTATGGTAAAGTGAACGAGATCTAGGCCAATTATTGGTGATGTGCAGAATGGATTTCTGCCGCAAAATCAATGATTCTAGCGCAAAACACCTCCCAACTATTTCGTTCATTCTCCTCACGAATCAACAATTTACAGGATTCTTTTAAGTCACCCGTAAAATACGCCTCTATGGAATCAGCAATCAGTTGTGGTTCTGCACGCTCTACCATCAATCCTGTTTTTCCATGGGAAATGGATTCTTTCAATCCTCCCACATCGCTTGCAATCACTGGAATTTCGAAATGCTTTGAAATACTGATAATCCCACTTTGCGTGGCCGATCGATAGGGAAGCACACACACATCTGAAGCTGAAAAGTAAAGTCCTACCTTGTCATCAGGTATGTAGCTATTGAAAAGATGCACGCGGTGTGACAATTCATTCTGATCAATCAACGATTGGTATTCGTCGAATGAGCCATAAACCTCCCCAGCGACAATTAAATGAACGTCTTCACCAAGTTTAGACATGGCTTCGATGAGGAGATCTAGCCCTTTGTATTTTCTGATGATCCCGAAAAACAAGACATACTTGCGTTCGGGATTGAATTCAATACCCAATAATTTCAGCGCTTCTTGTTGTTCCAATCGTGCTCCAAACTGATCGTAAACGGGATGGTCCATTCGGACATACTTGGCATCGGGCTTATAGTGAAGCAAATCGGTCAATACTTTATCGGACATCACAATAAACCCATCATTTCTTTTTAGAAAATAGCGGTTAAAGGCATGGTCAAAAAATCTGCGCTCGTGTGGAATAACATTGTCCAAAACACTGATTCGAATAGTACGCCCTTTTAATCGTCCTAGAACAAATCCTAAGCTCGGCGCAAAAAAGGTCATCCAGTATTTTGTAATCACCAATTCTGGATTTGAACGCTTCAGTGCACGTGCTGTTTTGATGTAGGTAAATGGATTGATCGTGTCCAGAATAGCATAAGAAGGGATCTTGTCCGCAACATCATTTTCTGTAACATATTGCGTTTGTCCGGGAAAAAGAATGTTCGGATACTGCCGCTTGAATGTGAATGCCTTGACATCATGATTCTTTTCCATTTCGCGGTACATCAGGGCGTTGAATTGTGCAATACCTCCACGAAAGGGGAAAAAAGTAGATAAAAATCGAATTCTCATGGCACTATTTCAATGTATTGACTGCATCGCGCACAAACGAAGGTGTGATGTCATGCATGCATGAATTTCCTCGGACGCAGGTGTTTCCGTAATAACATTCACAAGCCGATGGCGGCTCCACAATGACTCCGCGATTGTATAATTCAAACTCATGTTTATTGAAAATGGTATTCATCAAGACCATCTTTTTCTTCAAAGCAGTCGCAATGTGCATCATCATTGACACCTGAGTCACCACAAAGTCACAACTATCTGTCAATGCTATAAATTCTGCTAAGCTGAAATGCCCAGGATAAAATACTCCAGCAGCGTGACCCATGCGCACATTCTTTTCATGCTCGAGTTCACCCCCAAGGAACATGGGGAAATACCCCTCTTCTCTGAGTTTCGTCGCCAACTCAATCCACGCTTCTTCGCTCCACAAACGGGTATTCCAACGTGGACCACAACCTGTATTCAAACCAACTATTTTCAAACCATTGGATTGACTTTCCATCTTAATTTTCCACGCTTTGGCCAAGTCCTCATTTAAGTGAATGAGGTAATCCTCCCCTTGAAAGTCCATGTGGCAGATGTCAAAGATCTCTTCTGGGTAACTTTTGGTATTTGCTTTTGACAAGGCGTCAAAGAACCCAGTCATTAACTTATGTTCGGCAGCAGGGGTCGCGGCAGAAAGCACACCATCACGATGAATATATCCGTATTTTTCTTGGGCATTTACTTTTTCCAGCAGAATACAGGCCTCAGGTTCTTTGTCTAAATTGATCGCCACATCATACTTTGAGTTCGCGATGGCAAATAGGCTAGATGCATCCAAGCGATAAATGACATCAATCTGTCCATCTTTTGGTAAAATATCTGGAGATTGTGTCAACCAAGTAATGTGTGCATTTGGATACATTTTCCGAAATCGAACGACAAGAGGCGTCGTGCGGATCACATCTCCGAGGGCACCCAACTTTACTATGAGAATGCGTTTTTCAATTTTTGAATACTCAGTACATAACGCACATACTGCACCACTCACTTTATTCGGTTTACATGGGATTGCACCTTTAAAATGTCGGCAATCAAAATGTACATCATTGATAGTCATAAGGTCGTCTTGAAATCAATCGCATTGGTTTAACATTGAGGAATGATCATTCAATTCCGTAACTATTGATGGTGAGAAAAAGCTCGTCTCCTTTTTTGACGTTGAGTGTGTCAAAATTGGAGATATCTAGGTCTTTAAAATACTTGTACACCATCCCAATGCCTTTGGCATACACCTCATACTTTCGTTCATGTCCAATTAGTGAAGAAAAATCTGCCTGTTCAACGATCAGTGTGCTGTCAAAAGATAGCGCACCGATGTTTGCTTTTTTGTCAATCGCCCTATAAAAGCAATCCATGGTAGGCAGTAAATTAAACGCATTGGCGTTCCATGATTTACTCAAGGTTGGTGCAAACACCAATTTAATTACGCGTTGGTTTTCTTCGACCAATTCGGCGCGCCGATTTTCAATGATTGTGGTATAGATGTCAATGAGGACCCAAGGATCGAGTTCAGAATTCCTGAAGTAGCGCAGGTAGCGATTTGCAACCCTTCCTTCGTTGTCAATGAGTGTATCGCCAATTACCGTTTTCATTTGGTAATAATTGGTGTCATGCATTGCTTGGGCATCGTCGTGAGTAATCTTCACCGCATCATAGATAATGTATCTACCATGCGTCAAATCAAAATATGCATATGCCAGATCCGGAGCAGCATCTTGCTTTTTGCAGGCATTGAGTAGAATCAATGAAACAATGGAAATAAATAGAATGAAACGGCGCGCACTTTTCATGGCTCCAAGATACAAAAAATGTTATTGATTGGGGTCAATTCCTAAGGCTTTGAATTGTGTCATTTTTTCAGTGAGCTCCTTCCCTTCCAACAACCTTCCATAATAATAGTATTGTTTTGCAGTTTCTTTCCCTGCGGCATTGTAGGCAGAACACCATCCGTGCTGAGCACCATCTTTGTACCTGAGTAAATTCATTTTTTGTCCATTGGCATGATACGTTTCCCAGATACCATTTTTTTTATTGTTCTTAAACGTTCCTTTTGCTTTAATGGCTCCACTGAAAAAATACTCAAGACTCTCGCCTTCTCTGAGTCCCTTTGCATACATGCAGGTAGAAGAAACCTTTAAAGACTTATCATTCACGTCTTCAGGAAGATAATACAGAATAAGTTTACCGTCGAGCAAATCATTTTTATAGGTTTCGCTGGAACTCAATCTT
>CAMBMC010000169.1 GCA_945868555.1 Chitinophaga pinensis
ATGGATTGGAAAAAAATTCAAAAAAAGAATGAGAAACAGAACGAGAATGATGTAAAACAAAAACGAGAATGACGCTCTCGCACTCATTCTCGTTTTGTTTTGTGACCTCGTAAGGATTCTAACCTTAAACCTCCACAGCCGTAATGTGGTGCTCTATACAGTTGAGCTACGAAGCCATTGTTGGGTGCAAAAGTAATGTTTTATTTTGCTTTTGCAAATGTTGTTTTTGATTTTTTTATTCTACAGCTGCACTCAGGCCACGGTCGTGAAGAGCTGTACACATGGCAGCAAGCTCCTCGTACTCCCCTTTCTTCACTTGACACTTGCCGTTGTGGTGGATAATCAAGGTGCATTGCTCGGCCTGAACTTGATCATGATCGCAGATGTCGATCAAACAGTCTGTGACGTGATCAAAGGTGTTGACATCATCATTGTAAACGATCAGGTCGAACTGGTCAGTAAGTTTTTCCAATACATCAACAAGGGTTGATGTTTCAATTTCTGGACTTAAAGCATTTAAAAAACTCATTTTATCACACTATAATTTATTCCAATACGGGTGAGGTATTCGCTTATTACAATTATTCGATCTTCAGGGATGTTGCACAAGCGCAATACTTGTTTCTCCTCTGTCTGAACCAACTCTCTACGGTAGTTTTGACGAAGCAACCAATCCGTAAATTCACCATCAAATGATGCAGTTGTAATGTCAACAGCAAGGGATACACCTACATTCAGTTCGGATTTCAAAACCCTCAAGGTGTCTACGTCATTCTTAAAATAGGACACTTGAGGCAATGCGTCTTCATTAGGATAAATCACCGATTTTACCCGCTTATCTGTTTCATCAAAATAAAAACTTCCCTGTGCATTGTAGCGATTCAACACATCTACTGGATATTCATTGAACGTTTTCTTTGTCACAATTTGTAATCCATCGTAGGACTTTTTCGGTTTAACTGTCGACGTTTTATCCTTCACTGGAGTTGTTGATGTAGGATAAGGAATCGTTGTCAAGAGAGAAGAATTCGAAAAATTACCTCGATCTTCTAACATCTTCTGGGCTTCTGTCACCGTGATTCGCACGCCATCAAAATACGCCGTCACGAATGCATCTGCTGCGCCGCGATCGAGGGCATCTTGCTTCTTTTCACGCGCTTCTTCAACGGTGCTGAACATGCCAACAGAATATCGAATTTGTCCATTCGGTAAACGCAGTGTCATCAAAGGTGATAAGTTGTAAAGGACATCCGCTGATACCGGTTTGTTAAACACTCCTATTTGAACTGTAAAAAACAAACCTTTAACTTTCTCTATCGCATCCGCTGGAGCTGCTCCTGGAGCTTTATTGTAAGTGTAATTTACTACAGCTTGCTTTTTAGTCGTATCCCCCTCTGAAACTGCACTTAAACTTAAATCGCGCTCAATAATATTTGCCAATTGTGCACTTGTGTCAATCCCCAAGCTCACCGCTGTACTTGCCGAAAGCTCCAAATTCAATTCATTTTCTCCCAACGCCACACACGTGCCATTTGCTTCCAATATTCTCGCTTCAGCCAAGGTGATGCGCTGACCATCGCAATAGGCTACAGCAAATGCGTCAGTATACCCCAGGGTTTTGATTTGATCACGTGCCTCCACTACTCGCTTGCTGTTGTTAAAATAGCCCGCCAAATATCTCGTTACCCCATTGTTTAGCTTTTCGCCCGATACGGGATTGAATTCAGAAAATAGATCTGTCGGAATTGGATTGGCAAAGGCCCCAATTTGAACGCGGTACACCAAGCCACTTGGTATCTTGACGTTCACTGGTATTTTGCGTTCTATTGAAACCACTGTCGTGTTCGGTGCGCTAATGGTTAATCCATTGGCTGGCAAGGAAACAAGAGATGCTATTACTGCCAACTTGTCAATTGGAGCAATACCGCGCAACACGAGATTTTGCATTTTTAAGCGCATATCTTCAGCAAGGTTGATTTCGTTTTCAGCTGCCTTTTGAAGAATTTCATGACGAGCCCGCAATGCCTCCAACTCTTTCTCTTCTGTGGCAATTTCCGACGCATCGCGATTCAATTCCTCAATTCGTTCTGTCGTTAAATCGCCCGCATAGACTTGAACTTTCCGGCGTACCGCACTCTTCTTTTCAGTCAACTGAGCGTCTAATGTAACAATTTGTTGCTCTACTTCCAACGCTGCATTCACTTTTGAATAATAATCTGCATACTCATTTGATGAAGCAATCTGACGCTCAAAATCTTGCGTTATTTCTTGATCAATTGCACTTTCATTGATGACGGATGTAAAACGCGTCGTTTCTAGTAATTCCTCTCGCTCATTGGTTTTTAATGCGATGGATTCATTGAGCAATGCAATATCCTTATTTATCCTCTTTTGTTCGGCCAAAAGTTTTTCCTTCTCTTTGCGATTGGCGCTATTCATTTCAAGCACTATTTCTTTGTATTGGTCTTTTAATTGGTTGATGCGATTCGTTTCTGACATAATTTCTGAAGTCAAATTTTCTTCTGCATCCAATTGGGCTCCCGTCTGCTGTTCGATTTGTTTTTCCACAGATTGTATGTAAGCCTGCTGAACAATTGCTTGTGCATTTTCAATGGCTGTTGTGGTCTGGTCTAAATAATATTTTTGCGCTGCTAGATCTTTCGAGTTGTCCGACTCAAGTTTGAATTGATTCGCTCGATTCATTTCATTTTTTGAAGATTCAAGTGCCAATTGAATCATTTTTTGTGCTTCTAGGTTTGTTACATTCTGCTCTTTCAAATCCTTCTGCATGGTTTTCAATGCTGCCAGTTCTGAAGCATTGTCAACAGTTGTCAAACTGATCTCGCGCTTTATTTGTTCCGCTTCAATCGATTGCAATTCTTTCGTCAGTTTTTTCTCTTCTTGTGCCGTAATACTCTTCGCTTTCAATTCTCGTTCAAGCCTTTCTTTTTCCTTCGACAAACGCATCAATTCGGGATCTACATTATCGCTCTCTGCAATAATCTCCGTTTCAAGTTCACCTATGGTGACAGACACCTGACGGCGTTTTTCTTTCACCAGGGCTAGTTCATTCTGCAAAGCGTCACGTTTTCCTTGAACGATTTGATTATTAGGATTTTTCTTCACTTGGGCTTCGAGCTCAAACAATTTCACTGTCAACGATTGTTCGTACACCTGAAGCTGTTTGTCTTGAGATTTCGTTTCCTCAAGTGTGGTGTATCTTTCATTCAATGCATTTTTTTCGGCACCTAGAGCGTTAGTTCTCAATGCGTCAATGTAGTTGGTACTCGAAACGGCAACAACAACTGCTTTCTCCATCTCGATGCGTGACACCTCCGACAAATGCTCCAAGATCAATGCCTCAATAAGTGCCTCTTTCTGTGTTAATGACTGGTCTTTCGGATTTTTCTTGAGCTGTTTTTCAAGTTGTTTTTGTTCAGCACTCAACTTTGCAATCAACTCCTGCTCGATGGCTTGTTGTTTTTCATATGCTTCAACGGCCTTCTCACCTTCAGCTCCGTTTTGTATTTCCGCAATGCGCGACGAATAATCTGGCATGACATCTACAAGGATCCTTTCCTTTAGCTCATTCAAGGCTAGATCTTCCGAAGGACGATTTATGTTCTCTTTGTATTCAGCTATCGACAGGTTTAATGCATTTCTCAGTGAATTCAGCGTTTCAATATTGTTTGCAGTTTCAGTGTTTGAATTTCCCATACCTACTGCATCCAAACGGACAATTTCCTCCTCTACTACTTCCAATAATTCCTGGTCCAAATTCAATAAGGCCTTATCCTTGGCCCTGCTGTTCATTTTTGCATCGTTGGTTATGAATTTTTTGCGTGAGCTGTAATCCGATAACAATTTATCAGTCATTTTTTGCATCGCGATTGCTGACTGAACTTTATCTGGATCTAAGGCTTTCAATCGGTCAGATGCCTCCGTTTCCAATTGCTCTAAGAGCGCAAGTTGCCGAAGAGCTTCCGCATTGTTCGGATTGTCAGCAATGCGATTTTCTTGTTCCTCAATGGCTGGATACAACTTTCGTAAAAGTTGTTTTTCGTTGTCCATCAAAATCAAATCCTTCTCTTGTTTTGGTAGAGTCGAGGCACTGACCATTGAGGCAGTAGTTGAAAAATCAGGACTTAAGGCGCTGATGGCAAAAGCTTTTTCTGCTTCACTGAATTGGGCTGCATTGCGCGCCTTGACAATATTTTGACGGGTGGCTATGTATGTCTGAAGATCTTCGGATACCGATTCTAGAATTGCTTTTTCGCGCTGAGCTTCTGCTCCATTTTCATCTGTTAATTCCTCAATACGCTCAAAGGTTTGAGACAGCAGTTTGCGCGCTGCAAAGATGGAATTATCAAGTTCAGTTGAAGACATTTCAGAAACATTTTCGCTCTGTCCCATCTGCATTTTTCTAAAATCCGGATCTAGCTGATCAATAACACGGTCTTTATCCTCTTGGGTGATGCTTGAAACGTACTGCTCCGATTTTTCATTTTGCAAGACCGAAAGACGCTGGCTATTTTCATCTAAAAGCGCCATTAACACTTCATTTTCACGCTGCAAGGATTTGTCCTCAGGTGATGCATTCAGTCCATTCAATACGGCTTCCATGCGCGCAATGATGCGTTCATTCAACTGAGTTTCATTTGAAATGACCAAGTCAAGCTCCTCATTTGTCTTATCTTGCCTTGCCAATAGATTGAATTTATAGGTCGGCGCTATCTTTTGAATTTCTTTTTGTTTTTCAGTATTTGCAATTGGTGACCCGACGATTGGCACGCCACTTTTCACAGCAGCCAAGTCACTTTCTTTGACCGCCACAATCTGTTTTTGTTCTGAAAGGAATGCATTAACAACGCGTAATTCTTCTGTTGTGATTGCATCAGAAGGATCTTTAAGCACTCGTTTTTCAAGGACTTGTCGTTCCTTTTCCAATTTGGCTAAAAGCAACTTTCTCAGATCAATTTCCTCTGTCAGTTTATCTACATCAGACTTAGAAGATGAAATGATTTCGTTCAATTGCGCATCAAATCCTGGCAATACGGCCGTGAGCAATTCGGTTTGAGTTCGTGCCTTTTGAGAATTAACGCCTGCTTCAGGTGTCGATGCCGCAAGAATCTGTAAACGTTCATTCATGCGAGTTTCTATGAACTCCTTTTCAGTCTTCAGATTCTCGATCGCTTCAGCAATCACTGCTGCATCGGGACGGTCGAACCCTAACTTTTCTAAGGTCTCTATCTCTTTGATCACGCGTGAAAGAAGCTGTTGGTCGCGTGATTGAAGTCGATTGCTTTTTTCTAGTTCGGAAAAAGATGTATTCGATTGAATCGTTACAACATCCTTCTCATAGCTCGGATCAATTTGAGAAATTGATGTTTTCAATGGTGCGGTGGTTGCCACTTCTGAAGATATCTTATTCAACTGAGTTTCATTCGTTGTGATGGATTGTTGGATTTCTTTTTCTAAAGTTGTTAAGACATCCATTTTGTTTTTCAACTCTTTCTCAGTGCTATTTTTTAATGAATTAGCAAGCGCTGTTTTTGTGGTCTTCACCTGCTCCAACATGGCCTTGTCCAATGCAATCAATGACTCAAGTTTTTCTTTATCAGAACTTGAATTGATAACTATACTCGTTCGGACACTTTCATATTCCGGGTTGATCGATACCAAAACTGAAGACCGAGTCACGGGTTCCACCTTGGTTTGTTGACTTTGGTTCAGTGAATCGATCACTTTTACCTGTTCCGCTGTTTGCGTTTCCACAATCGCTTGACGAGCAAGTAAATTTTCGTCAGTTGGATTTTGAGTTAAAGCAGTTTTGATTCTTTCTTGCTC
>CAMBMC010000170.1 GCA_945868555.1 Chitinophaga pinensis
AAGACCACAATCGAATCAATCAGCTGAGAGAATACCGTACTTCCTGTACTTCGCAACCAAATGTACTTGTTACCCGTGCGCCGTTTAATGCGTTCAAACAGCACCGCATCCAGCAATTGTGACAGTAGAAATGCGGCTATACTTCCAACAATGACCAATTGAGCTTGACCAAAAACCTTTGTGAATTCAGCATCGCCCGCTAGATTTGAACCAGGAATTTCTTTTGCTGGTATTTTCAAGGCTAAACCAACGACAATAAAACAATACGCAATCAAAATTGCCGTAATCCAGGACAAACGACGTACGGCCTTTTGACCATAAAACTCATTTAAAATATCAGTCAAAATAAAAACGATAGGCCATGGTAAAACTCCTACAATCGTTGTGAAAGGACCAAAATTCATCGAGCCAATAGAAAAGGAAACTGGTATTTCGATTAGTTTATTGCTGATCAACTCTGCCGTTACGGCATTGGTAATGAACAATCCAGCTAAAAATACGAAGAGCCATTGGCGCCTTTGATTGTTCATTCCGCTATTCTGGGTGATTTCCATCCTTCAATACTTTGGTTGAATATAGAACAAATAAGCCAAAAGCAGTTCGTTATCGCCCTTGTCCGTAATCCAAGCGTTTGGCTTTGATGAATCGAGAAATGTAGTATTTACTTGTTTTGAAGTTGTTGATCATGACACCACCAGTCGCTGAGTGAATGAACAAAATGGCATCTGGACGAACTTCCGTGACCATAGCAACATGTCCAACCTGAGTTGAATTTATATTACTCCCTTTAAAGAAGAGTAAATCACCCGGTTGAACTTCTGCAAGCTTAACCGTTGCACCCAATTCCGCCATTCCATAGCTCGAATGAATTAAACTGAATCCAAAATTCCCAAATACAAAAGAGATGAATCCCGAACAATCAAATCCAGAGGGTGTTGTTCCTGCATAACGGTAAGGAGTTCCTAGAAAAGTTTTCGCAAAAGAGATGATTTGATCAACCTGCTCACTATTTTTCTTTAGGGTGTCGGCAGATACGCCTGTAATTTGGTTTAAATTAACTTCATTTTCAACGGATTGAGCAAATGAATTTAAACTCAAAGTACAAACGAATATCAATAAATATTTTATTGTGAGCGTTCTGCACTGCATATTGGATGCAAAATTATAATTATTTTCGGTACCACAAAATCAAGAGAGAAAAGATGATTGATCCAAAAACGTTAACAAAACTATATTACACCATCGGTGAAGTATCCGATATGTTTAAAGTAAACACTTCATTAATAAGATTTTGGGAAAAAGAATTTGGATCTGTTCATCCAAAAAAAAACAAAAAAGGGAATCGTATTTTCACGCCGAAGGATATTGTCAATTTTAACAAGATTTATCAACTTGTTAAAACCAATGGATATACCTTAGAAGGTGCCAAGCGCGCATTAAAGGCTTCTGCATCAACTGTTGAAAAACCAGCAGAAGCGCCTATTATCACAACAGAGAATGATGAGCTCATTGTCCGTTTGGAAGCCATAAAGCAAGGCCTTCTATCCCTTAAAAACTGATTATTTCCCCCCTTTTAAGAAAGGAATAAAACGAGGCACTCTGCGTTGATATTCTGGGTATTCCGGGTATTTTCCCGCGGAAATGTTCTCAGAGAAATCTGAACTTCCTTTAAATAGAATGATCAGCAACACGCATCCCGCCACAGACCAATTCAACCATTCCCCTGTCGCTACAACACTAAAAAAGTAAAACACCACCCAAATGGCTTGCTCACAGGCATAATTCGGATGACGAACAATCGACCACAAACCCGTTGAAACAAATCCTTTTTCATACTGCTCCAGGGGCAATCCCGCCTTTAAACGGCGATGCTTTTCCGTCTGAAAATCATACTGTTGCTGATCCGCTATAAATTCAATCACAACGAATGCGACAAACAAAGCAGCTAAGGCATAATCTACTAATCCAAGTGCAGATGTATCCACAGCCAAACTTGACAATATTGGCAAGGTGAAAAGGAAAATAAGCACGTTTTGATATGCTGAAATGAAGAGTAAATTAAATATCATCCACACAAATCGCTTGTTAAAACCTGGGCGCTTTCTCAATATTTCCCAGCGATAATCTTCTTCTCCTGCCCAGAAACGCCATGTGTATGCCCCTCGTCGTGCAAAGTTGAACGTCAATCTCGACCCCCAAATTGTTACGAGGATAGCCATCAAAACCATGCGCTCATTCATGCCTCCTTCAATGGTCATATACCAAACATATCCGATGGGCACAACGCTCCATAGCTTATCGACTTGCGAATTGTTCTTTGAGAGCTCTCCAACAACAAAGCAATACGCAATTACACCCGCAACGATCATAGAAACGCCATACAAAACATGCTCCTGTACCTCGTTAAGCGGCGTACCGAAATAAAACGACACAAAAGGAACTACAATGACTGTGAAAATAAGTAAGATAATAGTAATGAGCATTTTGTTTTAATTTAGTTTAAGTAAATATTTAAGCCCTTCTTTAATTTCCGTAGGAGTATATTCTGCATCCCACGAGCAATTTCCAATACCTTCTAACGCACAACCAAGAATTTTGTTCGCAGAATTTTTCTTGTCATTTTTCATGAGCTCAACAAGCGCATCGAAGGCTAATTCATCAAAAGCTGGGATCTCAAACCAAGTTCGAATCGTCCCAGAAATATCCTCGAGTTCCTCCTTGCTTAAAAGGCCTTTGGCAAATGACATATAGGACTCCACGATTATTCCTAGAGCCACGCAATGGCCATGAGAAAGCACCAAAGAGTCGAGATAAAACCCTTCAATGGCATGACCAACTGTATGTCCAAAGTTTAAGGTCTTGCGAAAGCCCTTGTCCAAAGGATCATTTAAAACAGCATTACATTTAATGGCTTGTGATGTTTTAATGCGAGACATGTCCTTCATGTCATCAATGCGCGAAATTGATTTAAGCTCCAACCATAAGTCAGCAGAAGTAATTAACGCATGCTTCAACATTTCAGCAAATCCATTCAATATCTGATGATCAGGCAAGGAACCCAAGAATCCAGCATCTGTATAAATTTTAACAGGCTCCTTGAAAACCCCGAGTTGGTTTTTGTAAATTCCTAAATCAATCCCTGTTTTACCGCCAATTGAGGCATCGACCATTCCCAGTAAGGTTGTAGGGATATGAATAAAATCTAGGCCTCTTTTATACACTGCCGCAATAAACCCACCCATGTCAGTGACAACTCCCCCACCAAGATTGACGATTAAATCATCCCTCCCAATACCATATTCAGTCAAGGCTTCCCACACTTGAAAGCAAACTTCCATCACTTTATTCTCTTCACCAACCGGTAAAAGCATCACTTCGGCCTCTGAGAGTTGAACAAATGAAGTGATGAGATATTCCAAGCAACAATCGTGGGTATTTTCATCCACCATGATAACGATGCGCGAGTTGGCATAATGCGCATTGAGAAATGCTTGAAAACTAGAATCTACCAATGATCCATTCTCAATGTGGCAAGCCTTTAAAAGTTCTTCTGAATTCATTTTTCAAGCGATAGTTTGACAAAAATAAGGAAAGACTGCGAAGGAAGGAGATTTGTTTCGGCAAAGCATTAAATTTGTTGCATGTTGACATTCGAGAACACTGAAATCGCCTTTGGCAGCAAAACAAATGGAGACCTACGTCGCGCGTACATACTCTTCAGGTTGGTTGGCAATCCGCGTCTTGTGCGCTTCGGTAAATGGTTTACAGACTTTTGCTTTCGATTTAGAATTCCCATTCGTGGAATGGTAAAGAAAACCATTTTCAAGCAATTTTGTGGTGGAGAAACCATCAAAGATTGCGACCGAACGATTGCACAATTGGGCGAATTTGGCATTGGAACTATACTCGACTATTCTGTGGAGGGGAAAACCAGTGAGGCAGATTTTGATACTACGGTAAATGAAATCATTGACACCATTCATCGCGCTGCAAATGATACACATGTTCCTTTTGCCGTGTTTAAAGTGACAGGAATCGGACGCTTTGGTGTTCTTGAATCCGCGAACAATGGTGAAGAATCCTTGAATGAACAACAGCGCTCGGATTTAAAAATCATAAGCGACCGTATCCAACGAATTTGTCAAGCGGCTTTTGATGCTCAAGTTCCAGTTTTTATTGATGCGGAAGAATCTTGGATTCAAAATACGGTAGATACCATTGTTCTTAGCATGATGCGTCTGTTCAATAGAGAAAAAGCGATTGTTTACAATACAGTACAAATGTATCGCCATGACCGATTGGACTTTGTACGAACCCAATTAACCATCGCAAAGGATGAGAATTTCAACTACGGAATCAAATTGGTTCGCGGAGCATACATGGAAAAAGAGCGAGAACGTGCCCTAGATAAAGGGTATGACTCTCCTATTCAACCCAATAAAACAAGGTGCGACACGGATTTTAATGCTGCCGTTGAGTTGATCTTGGAAAACATTTCACATGCAGCCTTGTGTTCAGGGTCACACAATGAAGACAGCGCGCATGTCCTTATCAATACAATGCAAAAATTGGCCATAGAGAAATCAGACAAGCGTGTTTGGTGTGCTCAGTTGTTGGGAATGAGTGATCATATATCCTATAACTTAGCGTATGCTGGTTACAACGTGGCCAAATATGTTCCTTATGGACCTGTTCAAGAGGTGATGCCTTATCTCCTTCGCCGCGCCAATGAAAACACTTCAGTGGCTGGTCAAACAAGTCGTGAATTGTCTTTGCTCATCAAAGAGCGCAATCGACGAAAACTCGCCAAGTGAAAATTTATTCAAAGTACATCGAAGAGGCCGTTGAACAATTATCATCTCTACCAGGGATCGGTAAAAAGACAGCATTGCGGCTTGTATTGAATATTTTACGTCGCGATAGCGAATCCATCGAATTGTTTTCAAGTGCCTTTACCGACATGAAAAAGCATGTCCAAGAATGCAAAGTGTGTGGAAACATTTCGGATCAGATCATGTGTGAAATCTGCGCAGATGAGCGCCGAAACCATGCCCAAATTTGTGTGGTAGAAGACATTCGTGATGTCATGGCAATCGAATCCACGGGAACATATAAAGGTGTTTATCATGTTTTAGGAGGAATCATCTCGCCAATGGATGGCATCGGGCCTGCGGACTTAAACATACCATCGCTGATTAATCGGGCATCCTCTGACTCAATCAGTGAAATAATTTTCGCCTTAAGTCCAACGATGGAAGGAGATACGACGAATTTTTATTTATATAAAAAACTGGGGAGCTCTGGTATATTCATTAGCGCTTTATCCCGTGGTGTAGCTGTTGGCACAGAATTGCAGTATGCCGACGAACTCACACTCGGGCGTTCACTCACACAGCGTCAAGAGTTTAAAGGTTAATCACGCCTTGTGGACATCCATGATTGAAGTTGGCTCAGATTCCGTATATCTTTTGGCGAAGGTCCTAATTTCGGCAGATCGTATTTCCCTTGTGCCTGATCGGAGTTCGATCAACCCTTGAATCATTGTTTTTGCGGCATCAATGGCATCGATTGGTCTGTAGGTATTGAAGAGTCCAGTTTTCCCAAATACATGTCCTATTGCTACGGCCATTCGTTCGCCAGGTCTTCGCTCCAAGCGCGGACCATCCAAAACAGAAGGTTTCACGATGACCAAAGTCTCAAACCCTATATTTCGTGCATTTTCATCCAATTGCGCTTTCATCCTTGAATAGAAAAATGGAGAATTTTTACTCACACCAAGCGATGAAATCAAAATACATTTTTT
>CAMBMC010000171.1 GCA_945868555.1 Chitinophaga pinensis
TTGCATGGCTTAAGACCAGTCATAAACTGACCATCGCGCAATCGAGGAAAGATGTTTCGGTTTTGTTCCATTGGCTCACAATCGTCACACGTCAAACGCACATTTATGGCAAAATATTCAGGAAGAGAGGTGTTGTCAGTTGTCTTAATTGATCCTTTAAACACAGCAACATTTTGTACTCCAAGGAAATCATTTTGAATTTCATAGATGTCTTTGTCACCCATTCCACCTTTACGAGACGTGGTCATAAACCCACGAAGTCCATCTATGGTCGTGGTGTAGAACAAATCATCTTCTGTTGAGTTGAAAGGATATCCGAGGTTTCTCGCATCTGACCATGTTCCATCTTCGAGTAGGTCACATACCATGATGTCATACCCACCCATACTGCGGTTTCCATTTGTTGCGAAATACAACATACGGTTGTCAATAGAAACGAAAGGTGCATCTTCATCATTGGGTCCATTTATTCTTGGTCCAAGGTTTACAGGTGCACTCCATGTTGTTTCAGTGATGCGTTGAGAAAGGTAAATGTCTTTTCCGCCATATCCACCTGGACGATCAGAAGTAAAGAACATACGTGAACCATCCGAAGAAATCATGCAGTGCGTTTCCCAGAACTCTGAATTCACTGATGGTGCATCATAGAATGTAATGTTATTGAATTTACCTGAGTAAAAATCAGAGTAGTAGATGTCACCTGATCCTGTTGAATCCTCGTAAATGTAAATTCGACGTTCATCAACACTAACAGCCATTGTAGCTTCGTTATTTCCTGGTTGACAAAAAGGGATACGTTTTGGGGAGCTCCATGTTGAATCATCATTCATGTAACTCACATAGATGTCTTCGGGATTTTGGTTGCGGATAGGGTCACGGAATTCATCAGATTTACCCTTTTCCCAAGCTCTTTTCGAGGTGAAGAAAAGTGAGGTTCCATCCAATGAAATGACTGGAGCGTATTCTGGGTTTTTACTATTGATGCTGTTTCCAACATTTTTTAAAATTACATTCACAGGATTATTCACTGCATTTTTTGCTACTGCACATTGTTCAATTCCCAGCTTTGCCACTTTAACCAATTCAGATGTCGTTTTTGATGCAGCAATGAATTTCGTGTAAAATTCAATCGCTTTGTCCAATTGGGCAGTAGAATGGTAACACGTTGCCAAGTGAAACAAGGCATCGATTGGTGCACTCTTTTCTCTTGAACTGTATGAATCGAAGTTTACGTCAGTATTGGTTACTGCCTTTTCGAGGAATGGAACAGCACCGGCATAGTCGTGCTGAACTCTCAACATCAAATATCCTTTACGGTAGTTGTAGTTTGCCGATTCAGAGTTGATTGATACAAGCTTGTTCGCAATCATTTCTGCCTGATACAAGTAATTGTCTTGAATCATTGATGAATTTTCACGCACTAAGTCATCCTCAGAACTTCTGTCGATAAACATCCGAACTTCGTCATCTGTCTTTTGCGCAATCAATGAGATACTAATAAATAATGTGCTGAATATGAGCAGGAAAATGCCTTTCATGTAGTGTTAAATTAAATTAATTTTTTAGTGTGCAACTGTTCTTATTTTTAAATAAATTTCGAACTAGTAAATTTTCGTGGACTAAAGTACTAAATAACCATGAAATATCTAATGAAATATTGGCTTTTGAATGCAAAATTTAATAATTTGTTCAATTCGAGCCAGCTATATGTCACACCTTAAAAACACTGATTTTTTAGTTCATTAACTAAAAAAAAGCAGCCGAAGCTGCTCTTAAATTAAAATTCTCTATTGACATCAAACTGTTCCAGGTAGTCAGCTACTCTGCGAACAAATTGTCCTCCCAATGACCCATCTACAACACGGTGGTCGTAAGAGTGGGACAAGAACATCTTTTGACGAATACCAATGAAATCTCCATCTGGTGTTTCAATTACAGCCGGAACTTTTCGTATCGCACCAATTGCCAAAATGGCCACTTGTGGTTGGTTGATGATCGGAGTTCCCATCACATTTCCAAATGTTCCAACATTCGTTACTGTAAATGTCCCACCTTGGATATCTTCAGGTTTCAACTTGTTGTTTCGCGCATTGTTTGCCAACTCATTCACTGCTTTCGTTATTCCGACCAAATTCAATCGATCGGCCTTTTTAATGACAGGAACAATTAAATTCCCCGAGGGAAGAGCCGCAGCCATTCCAATGTTTATGTCTTTGCGCTTAATGATGGTCGTTCCACTAACCGATACATTGATCATAGGAAAGTCTTTAATGGCTTTCACAATGGCTTCAATGAAAATAGGCGTAAATGTGATGTTCTCATTTTCTCGCTTCAAGAAATCACCCTTTACTTTGTTTCTCCAGTTGACAATGTTTGTCACATCGGCTTCAACATAGGAAGTAACGTGCGGTGCAACATGCACAGACATCACCATGTGCTCAGCGATTAGCTTGCGCATTCGGTCCATCTCAATGATTTCATCTCCCGGATTTGGAATCACAATCGGTCCTTTGATGTGGACATGTGTTGCGCTTTCTAAGATTGCGTTTGCTTTTGTCGCCTCGACATCAGTTTTAGGGGTTAAGGCTGCAGGAGCAGATCCCCGCTTTTCAATGTGTAAGAGTATATCTTTCTTCGTTACTCGACCTCCTTGACCAGAACCTGAAATAGATTCAAGTTCATTCATTCCAATGCCTTCTTTTTCAGCAATGCTGCGCACAAGTGGGGAGTAGAATTTGCCCGATGGGCCATTTTTGTCAAGATCTTCTGGATCAATCTCGTTGGACTCGGTAACGACTTCAACTGAAGAAACAGTTTCTGCAACAAGTGTGGCAGCTACGGGGACAGAATCGCTTGTATCGGCACCATCGGTTGAAATAATGGCAATGACATCTCCAACTTGCGCGACTTGGTCTTTATCAAAAAGTTGCTTAATGAGAATACCACCAGCTTCGGAAGGCAATTCATTATCCACTTTGTCGGTTGCGACTTCAACCAAAGGCTCGTCGATTTCGACTTTGTCGCCGACATTCTTTAACCAATTTGTAATGGTCGCTTCGGTAACACTTTCTCCCATCTTCGGGAGTCGGATTTCTATCTGTGCCATAATTTCCGTGTTGGAATATGTTTTCTATAACGAGGACAAAAGTAATGTAAAATTCAATTTCAACAAGAGGACACGTGCTTTTATCGGTCGAGTTTTCTCCATGCTTTCAATAGAATGGAAAGATCGCTGGATATGCGATAATCTCTTGCATAAATTAAATCGAGCTTGTCGGAGATAGAAGGGTCAGGAACGGAAAGTGCGTCAGAAGGCGAAAGCACTCCCGGTTTCAAGCGGGGAAGAACGCGTTGAGCAGATGCAGTTCGCTCACCATAGCCCACAATAGATCGTTTGCTAGCAATGATGTGCAGTACATTTTTTAGCATCTGAATTTTACATGCATAAGACCAAACCATAATGGGATAGCCAAGCAGTAAAAGAATTCCAAAAATGAAGTCAAATGACCGCTTTGCTCTGCGATTTTCAGGTTTGCTGATTGCGTCGATGTTTAAAACGTAAAGATCTCCAGCAGTTTCAATGGAATTACTGCCAATGAGTGAAATACTGTCCGGTTGTGCAATTTTAAAATCAAGGCCGGTTGAATCGATTTCAGTCATCCAACTGATGATCTCTCGTGCACTTGTGTCTCTTGCACAGAATACAATTTCATCGATCTTGTGAATGTGTGCGATTTGATCAAGTTGACCAATCGTCCCTACAGATCCCGATTCTTTCTCAGTACCCGCGGATACATGCTCAATCAACTCGATTTTTGGATAGGTTTGAATCAATAATGCCCTAACACGCTCATACTCATCATTTTTCCCGACAACCGCAAAGGAACGAGATTTCGTGCCCTTCAGGCTGAAGGATTGCCCAATGGAAAAGTGCAAAAACAGGCGTGAAATGAGGTAATAAGTGATGGTCCACGCGGCACCGAGTAGAATGTATAAACGCGAAAACTGCCAATCTTTGGGTAAGAGGGCATACACGACCAAAATGGAAATGGTTCCTGGAACACTTGCTTTGATGAACTTGATGAATTTCAAGGGTTTGTCATAGCTGCCAACAAAAAGCTGTGCGATGATCCAAAACAAGGTATAAGCAGGGATTGCAATTTGAATGATTTCTGAAGGAAAGCGAATGTCAACGTTTTTCCACCGATCTGTCAAGGCAATAAGACCGAAGGAAATAATCACGAAATCAATGAAAGGAAGAGTGGCTCTGCGTATAAATCGAGAAACAATGGCCAAGGAAGCCCTAAAATATATGGCTGCATTGATCAGGAAGGAAAAAAGCCACGCGTTTTTTTGTGAAAAATGTTTCCGCGCAAAGATGACCATGGCACGGTAGAATACGAACACGTAATTGACGGAACTTTTCTTGGTGCTTTCTCCTTTGTAGTGGATAATGCGCGTTTTAGGGAAATAATAATTCTTGTAGCCCCCTTTTTGAATGCGGTATGAAAGATCGATGTCCTCACCGTACATGAAAAATGCCTCGTCGAGTAAACCTACTTTTTCGAGGGCTTCACTGCGCATCAGCATGAATGCCCCGCTGAGTATGTCGATTTCATTTGTTTCGAATTCACTCAAATAGCCCAAGTGGTAGGTGCCAAAGCGCTTTGATTTTGGAAATATGCGCGACAGCCCAAATATTTTATAAAAGGCCACTGCAGGAGTGGGAAGTCCGCGCTTCGATTCTGGCAGAAAAACTCCCTTTCCATCGACCATACGTACACCCAGTCCACCCGCATCCTCATGCGCATCCATGAAATCAATAACCTTTGAAAATGTATCTTCTTCGACCACTGTGTCTGGATTCAGTAACAGTATGTATTTGGCATCCGAAAGACGGATCGCTTGATTGTTTGCCTTGGAAAAACCAAGATTCTCCTTATTATCGATGAGTTGATACTCTGTAAATTTAGTGCGTACCATTTCCACAGAACCATCGATCGAATTGTTGTCAACCACAAATACTTGACCGTTGATGCCTTCCATGGCTTTGCGCACAGAATTGAGGCATTGCTCAAGGAAAAACTCAACATTGTAATTTACAATGATGACAGAAATGTTGTATTGTGGTGCTTTATTCACGCTTAATCAATCACTGCGATACACGAAATTTCAATCGACACATCCAACGGCAACTTAGCGACTTGAACAGTTTCACGCGCAGGTGGAAGTGTTGTGAAATAGGATGCGTAAACCTCATTGACCACAGCAAAGTCATTCAAATCTTTTAAAAATATGCTACACTTTACGACATGGTCTAAGGTCATGCCCGCTTCTGAAATCAAGGCGCTGATGTTTTTTAATACTCTATGGGTTGCACTTGCAATGTCGGAAGTGACCAATTCGCCCGTAAGTGGATCAAGTGGAATTTGTCCACTCACATACAAGGTATTGTTGGAAAGTATGGCTTGGCTATATGGTCCTATCGGTGCCGGAGCTCCAGGAATTTGAACGACAGTTTTCATGACTTTTATTTAGGATTGATGTAAAATGAGCAATCCAGCTCCTCGAAGTTCTATTAACTTTGTGCAAGTTTAACAAAATATGCGCAAACCAGTGAGACTGTTATTGGTCGATTTTAAGGATTCGTTTACGTTTAACCTCTACCACATCTTGGAATCACTCGGTGCTGAAATTGAGGTTGTAGAGGATGGGATACTTTTTACAGAGGAACTCATCTTGTCCTACGACGGAATTGTGCTTTCACC
>CAMBMC010000172.1 GCA_945868555.1 Chitinophaga pinensis
ACGCCATAAGAGATGCAGATAGTGCTCGTTCAAGATACAGTGTGAAGTAACTTGAAGATACAAAAAAAGGTGCTCGTTTGAGCACCTTTTCCAATCTTATTTTTCAATTTATTTTTTCGGAATTGGCAAGAACTGCAAGTAGTTTACTGGAGCAACAGGAGCAGTCGCAGGATCAAACAACATGTTGATGACACGACCTTCCGTTCTACGATTCAACTGATGCAACATTTCAAACTTCTTAGGATCGGTTTTCTTGAAGGTATTGATGTATGCTTCCGTTAAAACAACGGGTTGTCCGGTAGCAGGATCGATCCATGCAGCTGGGATTGCTTCACCTTTACCAACTGGAACGATACGACGTGGGTCAATTCCTTTGTCAACTAAGAACTTATAACATGCTTTCGCACGATTTTCTGAAAGCACCTGGTTGCGTTTATCCGTATCACGAGCATCCGTGTGTGAACTCAATTCAAGCACCATTTCAGGGTATTCTTGTAGCAAGTTGTACACAAACATCAAAGAGTCATCAGAGCTAATTGTTGAATCGTTTACAAATGTCCATTTAGACAACGGGTAACGCACTTCTGGAAGTCGAATTGGTTTGATTGGCACCAACTGAAGTTCTTGAACGAAGTTTTGATCTTCATCTAATCCTACAGTCGTGAACGATGAACCTGTTTTATTTTCGAGGTAACCCTCCTTAGAGATGTTGATGGTATACCCAGAATTCTCAAGGATGTAGCGGTCCGCATTTGGTTTCTTGTCCCAGAAAACTGAACCCGATTTGTTTGTTTTACCTTCCCATGTTGCACCGTCGCTTCCTTTCACAACAACACGAACATCCTCCAATTTCTTCATAGCATTACCTACCTCAGAAACAATGACCTTCAAGTCAAAGAGGTTTGGAGGCAATTCGTACTTGTAAATGTCTGCATTGAACTTTCCGTTCGGATCTTTACGCTCAGAAGTGAAATATCCTTTGCGATCAGTCAATTCATACAAACCGTAATCATTGTTTTCAGAATTGATTGGGTAACCCAAGTTTGAAGGGTTTTCCCATTTCATTGCGTCAACCACTTTTTTTGCACGGAAGATATCCAAACCACCAAGTCCTGGAAGACCATCTGTGGCGAACATTAAATCTCCATTTTTCGCAAATGTTGGGAACAGTTCATTTCCTTTTGTATTTACTTCAGGACCCATATTTTTAGGTGCACCCCAAGTCTTGGTTTTCTTGTCCATTTCACAATACCACAAGTCACGACCACCGTAACCACCTGGCAGATTTGACACAAAAATCAAGAACTTGCCATCATCAGAAACACATGGATGGCCTACAGTAATGCTATCTGCACCATCTGGCTTCAATTTTAATCTCATTGTATCTGTCCACTCAGATTTACCTTTCAATTCAGCCATCCAGATGTCGCAACCTAAATTTTGTTTGTTTTCGTTTGGACAACGTGTGAAGAACATGGTTTTACCATTTCCAGTAAATGTCGCGCTTCCTTCATGAGCTTCCGTATTGACTAACCCAGAAGCATCTGCCAAACGAGGTTCTCCCCAGTTTCCTTTTTTGTCCAATTCACTCACCCAAATGTCCATGTAGTTTTCACACGAAATAGGGTCTGAAGCATTTCCAGTGCTTCCAGAACGGCTTGATGCAAAATACATCTGTGTCTCTTTGCGATCGGCAAACATCGGTGCCATATCGTATTCTTTCAGGTTGATTGTAGATTGATTCGTTACCACGTGGCGAGAGCGATTCGCCACAAACGATTTGCTGTCCTTACACGACTGAATACCTACCTCTCCTCGGTTGTCTGATGGAACCAATTTCAAATATTCTTCGTAATTTTTTTGTGCTTTTTCAAACTCACCCATCATGCGAAGCATTTCGCCGTTGTAGTAGAAAATCTCTGGGTTTACATCTTGATAGTCTAGCAATAATGCACGGTCGTACCACTCGTTTGCCTCTAGGAAATGATCCGTTAGACGGTAGCACTCGGCAGTTTTAAAAGCCATATCAGCTTTTGTGTTTTTTGCTTGATTGCCTTTGCGTGTTAACTTGGTATAAGCAAGACTACACTTTGCAGCGCCTTCACAATATTTTTGACTATTATAGAACGTGTTTGCCTCTACAACATACTTGTTTTGGGCATTGGAGACCATTGTAAAACCAATGAAAACGAGGCAAATAATTAGGTTGCGGTACATAAGTTTCATTTTCAGTTAGAAAATTTAAAGTAGCGAAGAAAGTAAATTTTTTGCAGTAATCATAGCGAATTGCAATAAAACGAGTTCTTCAATGTCGCCGAAGTTAACAAAAACAATTTAAATATGTTATCTAAAAATTAATCTTCAGGAAAATCTGCACTGGAATCGTCGAGAATATTCTCAGGGGACACATACTTCTGCCAACGTTCTACAATGTGTTTAAAACCAGAAGGTAGGTCTGAATTAAAGCGCAAATATTCTTTCGTTACGGGGTGTTCAAAACCTAAGGTTTTTGCGTGTAAGGCCTGACCTGGAATCAATGAGAAGCAATTTTCAATGAATTTCTTGTAGCTTGCTGATGTTGTCCCCTTTAAAATGACATCACCTCCATATTCAAGATCATTGAATAGTGGATGTCCTATGTGCTTCATGTGGGCACGGATTTGATGTGTCCTGCCTGTTTCAAGACGGCACTCGACCAAGGTCACCAATCCAAATCGCTGCAATACTTTGTAATGCGTTACAGCGTGTTTTCCAAATTCACCATCCGGGAATATGGTCATCAACTTCCGATTTTTCAAAGACCTTCCGATATGACCGCTTACCGTTCCATCTTCGGATACATCACCCCAAACCAAGGCATGGTAGCGTCGTTCGGTAGTGCGGTCATAAAACTGCTTCGCCAAATAGGCAAGGGCATCTTCGGTTTTCGCAATAACCATGAGGCCTGTTGTGTGCTTATCAAGTCGATGCACCAAACCGGGACGTCCAAAATAATCCTGAATTTTATAGGGTAAATTGTCAAAATGAAAGACCAAGGCATTTACCAAAGTGCCCGAATAATTGCCATAACCGGGATGCACCACCATATTTGACTGTTTGTTCACAACAACAAAGGCAGCATCTTCAAATACAATATCAATAGGGATATCCTGTGGGATAAGTTCAATTTCACGCACTGGATGAGGAAGTACCAATGACACTTCATCGCCTGGTTTGACCTTATAATTCTGCTTTACTTTTTGGCCATTTACAATAATGTTTCCATTCTTCGCTGCTATCTGTACCTTATTTCTGGACGTGTTTGCTAAGCGATCAATCAAAAATTTATCAATCCGAATCATTTCCTGACCAGGATCAACTTTTATCTTAAAATGTTCAAAAAGGTCTTCTTCTTCTGTTTCGACTTCGTCGTTTGCTTCTTTCATCAGAACTTGATGACTTTTAGAGTTTGAGCAGAATTACCTATGGATTGTACCTTCAAGAAATACACTCCCGAGGGTTGGGCTGACATATCAATCACAGAATCCAACCCTGAATAAATCAGACTTCCTTGAGCATTGTACAAGTAAACGGATTCCAAGGTTGATGGATCAACACGAATGTTCAATGCATCAGTTACTGGATTTGGATAAGCAACAATTGCCATCAGTTCAGCATCTTCAAGAGCCAATTCAGCATCCAAATTTGTAGAAAAGATTGGACGAATCATTACTGATCCAGGTATTTGTGATTGAATCCAATTGACACCGCCATCCAAACTGTAAAATGTTTTGTCAGAATGATTATTGTTTCGATCAAGTCCAACATTTAGGCGTTGGGGATCAAATTGTCTCCACCCTACGAAGAAACTCGTAGCCACAGCAATCTTCGCTGTATCCTGAAAATAGTAGGTTTCAAAGTGATTTCTCTCCGAACCATAGATAGGAGATCTCGGGAAGAAGATATTGTCCTCATACAATACAGTACCGGGAACACCATTGTTGTCTTCCCAAACTGTCAATAGGAAAAGTTTATCCGACACATCTGTCACGGAGGGAACGAAATGAAATTGAACACCAATTACTGAGTCGGCGACATAGGCGTCAAACTTAAGCGCCAACCTTGCTTGAGCTCCTGTCGGACCATAGGCCGCTTCAGCAGTCCCATCGTTGTAGCTGTAATAATTACCAAAATATTGAACACCAAACGTTGAGTCATTTTGTGCTAGATTTGGAAATTGAGCTCCAGCAGTCGCAAGCAAATCAAAAGTTTGCTGATTTCCAGCTTTGGTTATGTCGTAATTATATCCTCCAGACAAATCATGGTAAGACAAATATGTTTCTCGAGGACCATAATTGATGTTTCCTCCTGAAAGTGTCTGCGCATTCATAATGAAAGATCCTTCGGTAACACCACCATAAGACACCTTTACTTCACCATTTAAGTTGTTTTCCGGAAGTGTACTTCCGTTGTGAACCGTAATGTTTAGAGAATCTGTCATGTGACCAGCTGGGTTGGCTACGAAATGATCCCAAGGCACCGAAGTATATTCTGTCAACAAACTTCCAATCGGATAAGAAAAAGCAAAATCTTTAAAAATCGTATCTTGAAATCCCGAGAGCGCCCTTAAATGCACGTAGTCAATATGAAAGTGATCCAAACTTCCTGATAGAGATCCGTAATTTCTAAATCTAAACTGAAATCCTTTTTTGAAATAATCTACAGCAGCGACATTGATGTTTGCTGATTTAAAATCGGAAACCGGTGCGCCAGAAGCGCTCCAAACGCGGTTCCATTGATCAAGATCTTTTGCATAAAACTCCAGCACCAAAGAGTCTGAATCTTCGGGAATATCCCCAAAACCCTCTGTTTGATAAAGGAAGCTGAAATACACTGAATCGCCGGCGTTTAATCCCGACATATCTATAGGCTTTGAGGTTAAAACATCCGCGTAATTTGTAATCGCTGTATTGATCGCGTAGGGATAACCATTTTCGTCCAATCCATCAAAAGTGACAACCCCAAGTGATCGAGGTTCGACAGCAAATCTGTAATTGTGGTAAGCATACGCATCCAACCAAAACTTTGTCGGATCGCTAATTGTCATAAAAAACTGCGTCGCAGAATCTTGTGCATATTCAGGGTTTTCAATCCAAATGGTGTCTGAAAGATCTCCAACAAGGCCCAATGTATCATAAATGTAATAAGGTGGGAACAAATCGGTTGATGCATACACTGCGGGATACGCACTCAAATCACCCACCTGAAAAGTAGTTGCAGAAAAATTTTCATCAAGATAGCTTAATGTCGTATTGTCGAATGTGCGTCGAAACGTTTGTTGGGCTGTATAGAAATTGGTGTTTGGTATTGGAAGACCTGTGACATCGTCAAGAATATGGTATTTTTTGTCAGAAGTCACGCTAGGTGCCGAATAATTTTGAGAATAATTTTGAAAATTATTTCTGCTGAATTCGTCAAAAAACGGGAGAGATATGGTGTCTGTAAAATAAATAAATGTGCTATCGAAGGTGCCCGGATTGGATTTTTCACGGGCTTTTTGCTTTCCCTTAAGATCGGGGTTCCCCATCAATGGACCCACTTCCTCTCCCTGAGAAAGGGCAGTAGAAAGGCAAAAAAGAGCACTTAGGCCAAGTAAAAATTTTCTCATCATTGACACACGCTTAAGGATTTTGTCCACCTCCTGAGAAATTCTTGGTTGCATTTACGGTAAACGTTGATCCTGTTGGAATCATTGCCCCTTCTATGTAT
>CAMBMC010000173.1 GCA_945868555.1 Chitinophaga pinensis
TCCGGGTGACATTCGCATTTTTCATAAAGAATGTGTGTCTTTGGCTAAGCTTTGGAAAGTTTATCTTGTGGTCCCAAATTGCGAGAATGAGATTTCCAAAGGTGTGGAATATGTGAACGTTCCGAAAAAAGGCAAGGGGCGATTGATGCGGATGATCCATACCACCAAGGCAGTCTATCACAAAGCCCTCGAACTTGACGCAGATATCTACCACATACACGATCCGGAACTTTTGCCTTACGCACTGAAAATGGTGCGCAAAGGCAAGAAAGTGATTTATGATGTGCACGAAGATGTGCCGAAACAAATCATGGATAAACATTGGATTCCAAAACTTTTGCGCGGATTGGTCTCTTCGCTGTTCAAGCGCTATGAGCACTTCGTGGCAGCGCGCCTGACTGGAATCATATCAGTGACACCAATCATTTGTGAACGCTTTCGTGCCGTGAATGAACACGTTGAACTTGTTGCCAATTACCCACTTTTGGAGGAGGGGTTAAATTTAAATCATAAAGAGGGGATTAAAGTGCCACGACAAATCTGTTACATCGGAGGTTTATTTCCAACACGTGGAATCAAGGAAATTGTGCAAGCATTGGAACAGGCTGATGCTACATTGGTTTTGGCAGGGACTTTTTCACCCGAATCGTTTGAAGCGGAGGTGAAACAATTACCCGGTTGGAAAAAAGTGAACTATCTTGGTCACGTCGGTCGATCGGAAATAATGAAGGCGTTAACATCATCTCAATTGGGCGTCGTAACCCTTCATCCAACCCGCAGCTACGTGGAGGCACTTCCCATTAAAATGTTCGAATACATGTCCGCAGGAATTCCTGTGCTTGCGTCTGATTTTCCCATGTGGAGAGAAATCATCGATTCGGCCAAATGCGGGGTGTATGCAGACCCTTTAAATCCGACTGACATCGCAAAACAGATCGATTATTTGCTTTCAAACTCTGAACGTTCTCAGGAAATGGGCGAGAATGGCTTAAAAGCATTTCACGATACGTACAATTGGTTTGCGGAAGAGCAGAAGTTGATTGCGTTTTACCAACGAATCAGTGAACAGCAATGAAAGGATTGAGTTTCGCGAACGTTTACCGCATTTATCTGGGAGTTTTTTCATTCCTATTTTTTTGTGTTCCAAACTTGACTTCGCTGGGTGTCATTCTTTTTATTCCCATAGTGCTGACTGGAATCTACAGAAAAGAATTGCGTTTCCATTTCCAGTGGACAATGATGCTGTTGATTGCCGTATACTTGATTTATTTGATAGGCATTTTCTTTACGGACAACATGTACCTTGCCTCGCTCTATGCGGAAAATAAATTGTCCTTCTTGATTTTTCCATTGCTCTTTCTGTTCCGCCCAACATTTACCTTGAGCTATGTATCACTTCTCATGGGCAGTACTTTGGGGATTTTAGGGGCATCAATCATCGGCATTTTGAGTGCCTATGGCTGTTACGCGAATGGTGGAGAATTGAGGACATGTTTTACATCCGTGTACATTTCAACATTACATCATCCGACGTATTTTTCCACTTTCATTGCCTTGGTGGTCTTTGGCGTTTGGGGTGCTTTTCTGCGTAAAGAGCCATTTTTTAAAGTGAGTTGGATCCTTCCATTTTCTCTTTTTGCCTTAATTATGTTTACGTTATGCTTGTCATTATCGGCATTCTTATTTGTGGCGATTCTTGCAGCGGCAATTGTTTTGCGTTGGATTCTTAATCGTTACGGAAAGAAAGTATATCGCGCTTTTTTGCTCGCATCACCACTAATCATCTCGCTTTTTTTGGTTCTCATGCCGGGCTTAAGGAATGATGTCCGATATACGTATTCAACGGTGAAAAAGTACATGCATGACCCGAAGGGATTCCTCTCTGGGAAAACAGGATATAACACGGGGAATGAAGTGCGCTTGGTGATGTGGACGGTCACCATGGAAGAAATTGCGAAGTATCCACTTGGCGTGGGAACTGGAAATGTAGATGCTCATTTAAGTCATCGCTTGAAGCAATATGGGCAATTGGATTTGGCAAAACAGGACGAGCATGGTGCCATTCAATACAACCCCCACAATCAGTTTTTGCAAACCTGCTTGGAAATCGGAATTTTTGGTTTATTCGTGTTGTTGCTTTTTATTGGTCAGACTTGGCGACTCGCTCGCACTTACAAAAACTATTTACTCATGGCGCTTGTTGCAAGTTTAGTGGTAAACAGTATATTCGAATCCATGCTGCAACGTCAAAGTGGAATTGTGTTTTATGCCTTTTGGATGTGTTTGCTGACACTAATTTCAATATCAAATACCAAGATTCAAGCGCAAGAAGAATGAAAATAAGTGTCGTCATACCCTGTCGCAATGAGCAGAAGCACATTCAGGAATGTGTGGAAGCCATTTATGCATCTGTCTTGCCTAAGGGCATTGACATGCGTGTCTTTGTGGTGGATGGCATGAGTGACGATGGAACCCGTGAATGTGTTTCAGGCTTAAAAACAAAGTTTCCTACCTTGGAACTTATCGACAATACCAAGCAGTTGACACCCTATGCGTTCAATCTTGGGATTTATGCCGGTGGCAAAGTCGATTTTGTGCAAATTGCGGGTGCACGTCATATGTTGAGTCCGGATTATTTGGCGAAATGTCTTGAAAAATTGCAACAAGATGCTTCCATTTGGTGCGTAGGAGGAAGAATTGTTAATGAATACATCAATGAAACAGGTCGAATCATCTCCAAAGCGATGTCGTCCTCTTTTGGTATGGGCATTGGGAACTTTAGAACACTCGAAAAATCAGGATTTACTGATACCGTAACAAGCCCAATGTATCCCTACCGTGTTTTTGATGAAATTGGCTTTTTTGATGAAGAACTGATTCGAAACCAAGACGATGATTTTAATTTCCGCGTTACCCAAGCGGGAGGAAAGATTTGGTACGAGCATGACATTTCCTTGAAGTACTATGTGCGGGCAGATTACAATGGATTGTGGCGACAGTTTTACCAATACGGTTACTGGAAGGTCTATGTCAATAGGAAACATGGTGCTGTAACTACCTTGCGGCAGCTCGTTCCTCCCTTATTTGTCATGTATTTAGTTGTGGCGCTCCCGTGTTTACTGGACGATGGATGGCTGCAAGTTGTCGCGTTCATCCCAGCCTTGCTCTATGTGCTGATGGCATCGATGTTGGCTTTTCAGTTGAGCGATCGGTCAAAAGATATTTTTGGCATCATGCGCACCTTTCCCATTTTGCACCTCAGTTATGGGCTTGGCTATCTCGCTGGAATGTACCGCTTCCTCTTGTTAAGAAAAAAACCGACGGATAAACAAAAGCGCCTTTCGCGATAATCCGTAATTTCAACCAAAATTTGAATTTCAACACATGATTCCTTTTTCACCGCCACGCATCGATCAGAAAGTGATTGATGAGGTAAGTGCAGCATTGCAAAGTGGATGGATTACCACAGGACCGCGAACAAAATTGTTTGAAAAGCGCATCACAGAATATTGTGGCTGCCAAACAACCGTAGCAGTGAGTTCTTGGACCATGGGCATGCAGGTATTTTTGCATTGGTGGGGCATTGGCCCTGGCGATGAGGTGATCTTGCCTGCCTATACCTATTGTGCAAGTGCGAATGTGATTATCCATTCGGGCGCAACACCTGTGATGGTGGACATCGATCCTGCAGATTTTAACATTTCACTTGCCGCCATAGAAAAGGCCATTACACCGCGAACGAAAGCCATCATCGGAGTTGATCTTGCCGGCTTTCCCTGCGATTTCGATCTTATCAATGCCTTGGTAAATCGTACAGATGTGCGTGCACAGTTTCAACCTGCATCGACTCAGCAAGTAACCTTGGGGAGAATTGTGGTGATTGATGATGCCGCACACAGCTTTGGGGCAAGCTTGCATGGCGTGCATACAGGCGCCCTGTGCGATGTCTCTGCATTTTCCTTTCATGCGGTGAAAAACCTGACCACAGCAGAGGGTGGGGCACTGTGTTTCAATTTACCTGAGCCCTTCAACCACGAGGACATTTACCGCGAGTTTTGCACTTTGATTTTACATGGTCAGAATAAAGATGCCCTGGCGAAATCCCAAAAGGGGAATTGGCGTTATGACGTTGAGGAGCCAGGATTTAAGTGCAACATGACCGATTTGCAGGCAGCCATTGGATTGATTGAATTGGACCGCTACCAAGAAAACCTAGACCGACGTAAAGAGATTTTTGAAGCCTACGATAGGGCATTCGAAAATGAATCGTGGGCACTGATGCCATTATACCATACGGATACCAAGGTGAGTAGTTATCATCTTTACCAATTGCGTATCGATGGGGCGAGCGAACAACAGCGCGATGCCATTATGCAAGCCATCTTCGATCAAGACGTTTCGGTGAATGTGCATTTCCTGCCATTACCAACCTTGACGGCGTATAAAAAGCGTGGGTACGACATCAACCATTATCCCGAAACTTGGAACAAGTACCACAACGAAATCTCATTGCCTGTGTATTATGCATTGACGGATGAACAAGTTCAGATTGTTGTGAATGCGGTGAAGAAGGCGGTGGGGATGGTTCTTATTAATTATTAATTACGAATTACGAATTTGGTGGCTGAGGCACTCGAAGCCACGAATTACGAGTTACGAATTGAATTTCATAAAAAATTGAAGCGACTTTTTGACATCCTTGTAAGCATTCTAGTTCTCTTGGTATTTCTGCCAGTAGGGCTTGTCATGTCCGTTTGGATTGCCTTTGAATCGAGGGGTGGGGTATTTTACCGTCAGGAGCGTGTAGGTTTGGACGGTGTGCCTTTCAAGATGTTGAAGTTCCGCTCGATGAAGAAACATGCAGACCGTGAAGGAACGCTTACCGTGGGTATGCGCGATCTTCGCATTACACGTTCGGGGTATTTCATTCGCAAATACAAACTGGATGAATTCCCACAATTTATAAATGTGCTACGTGGTGACATGAGCATCGTTGGACCTCGTCCCGAAGTGCAAGAATATGTGAACTTGTATTCACTTGAACAGCGTAGAATTTTATCTGTCCGTCCCGGAATTACAGATTATGCCTCACTAGAATTCTTTCGAGAAAATGAGTTGCTAGGAAATTCCATAGATCCAAAGAAAACTTATGTCGAGGATATTATGCCTGCAAAAATTGCCTTAAACATGCAGTGTATCGAGCATCCAGGATTGGCTCAAGATATCCGCATCATTTGGCGCACCTTTGTAAAGGTACTTCCTTTCGCTAAGCACTGATCAGAAAGGCCAATCCGCAGCCGATGAAAATGGAAACCAATTTCAATAAGTTGAATTTGTGATTTTCACTGGTTTCAAAGATAATCGTTGTCGAAATATGCAAGAACATCCCGACGACTACAGCCAATATGATGTGGTAATCCAATCCCTGTAAAATGTCTACACCACACATACCCAAAAGTACGCCAAGTGGAGTCATTATGCCAAAGGCCATCAAAATAAGCCAACTTTGAAGCTTCGTAATCTTTGTGTTCACCAACAAGGTCATCAAGGCAATGGCTACGGGAAGTTGATGAAACAAAATACCGAGAAAAAGGGAATTTCCATGGTCGTGATTATGACCAGATTCTGCCAAATTGCCCATGAGTTGATTGCCCAACGGAATGCCTTCGAGAACGGAATGAACTGAAAGCGAAATGAACAAGCCCCAGGGCATTTTTTGTCCTGCATGCACA
>CAMBMC010000174.1 GCA_945868555.1 Chitinophaga pinensis
ACCAAAAACTCAGTTCCAGAGTAGAAGGGATAATGTGCAATTTTCACTTCTGGCACGTTCACATCTTGAAATGCATCCAAACGCGAAGTATCTTTTACCAAGCGATACCTTGCGTAGCCATGTTCATCATGACCATTCGGGTAATCATAGCGTAAAATCCCAATTTCTTCATCGTCAAAATAATGGCGAATCACCAAGCAGCGCAGCAGCCCATTTTGATTGAAAAAGTACTGCCGTTTCTCGCGCAATTGCCGTTCGGCGTCTTTTATTTCTGTTGAATAGATTCTTCGGGTGATGGCCGAAATTTTTTGCGTTGCGATCATTTTCTCATTGAACCAAAGAGGAAAAGAAAAATCATCTTCGGCATCTGTAAATAGGGCTTGCATTCGGAAAAGACAGTCGAGTGCTTCATTCTGCCGTTTTTCACTCACAGATTTATGCTGTTTACCCGCACATGCACCAAGAATTAAACAGACAAAAAATAAGTTTCGCATTAAAAAGCTGCTAAATACGGTTGTTAATTTACAAACATTCTTTTAAAGCACACCGTACTCTTGACATGGCCCTTGTATATTCCGTATTTTTGCAGCGATGGAAATGGAAAGACCAATTACCGACTGGATGCCGCTGACGAAAAAAGAAATCGAAAAGCGCGGATGGGATGATTTAGACATCATTCTTGTTTCTGGCGACGCCTATGTTGATCACCCCGCCTTTGGTACTGCGGTGATTGGACGCATCATGGAAGATGAAGGATTCCGGGTGGGCATCATTGCACAGCCCAACTGGAAAGATGATTTACGTGACTTCAAAAAATTTGGCAAGCCCCGATATTTCTTTGGTGTAACTGCTGGATGCATGGATTCCATGGTGAATCATTACACTGCAAATAAGCGACTTCGATCGACTGATGCCTACACACCAGGCGGAGAAGCTGGTTTCCGTCCAGATTATGCGACTACGGTTTACTGCAAAATCCTAAAAGAACTCTATCCAGATGTGCCTGTAATGATAGGCGGCATCGAAGCATCCCTGCGTCGTGTGAGTCATTACGACTATTGGAAAGATGAATTGATGCCTTCGATACTTGTCGACTCAAAAGCCGATTTACTGGTATATGGAATGGGTGATCAACCCTTGCGCGAAATGTTGCAGCTGCTGAAAAAAGGCGTTCCCTTCACCAATTTACACACGATTAAGCAAGTGGCATTTCTTCAAGATTCATCCCTTCCCTTGCCGAAAAACAAGCAATGGGAAACGATTGAGCTCGCGAGTCATGAGATCTGTTTGGAAGATAAAATCCGCTACGCTGCCAACTTTAAAATTGTTGAAGTGGAATCCAATAAATGGGAAGCAGACCGCATCATTCAACACGTTGGCGATCAGACCTTGGTCATCAATCCGCCTTACAAAACCATGAACGAGAACGAGATTGACCGTTCCTTCGACTTGCCCTATACCCGACTACCCCATCCAAAATACAAGAAACGAGGTGCCATTCCGGCCTACGACATGATCAAGTTTTCCGTGAATATGCACCGCGGATGTTTTGGTGGTTGTAGCTTTTGCACCATCTCTGCCCACCAAGGGAAATTCATTGCCTCGCGCAGTGAGAAATCCATTTTAGCCGAAATAGAAGAAGTCGTTCAGCACCCAGAATTTAGGGGATACATCTCCGATTTGGGTGGTCCATCGGCGAACATGTACAAGATGAAAGGGAAAGACGAAGCAATTTGTGCCCGTTGCACCTCCCCGAGTTGCATTCACCCTGTGATTTGCAGCAATCTCGACACCTCCCACAAGCCGATGACCGAATTGTACCGCAAGGTCGATGCCCATCCGAAGGTGAAAAAAGCCTTTGTCGGCTCAGGGATTCGTTACGATTTATTGGTCGATGACTTCAACAAAAACAACGACGACGGCAATCACGACGAATACATCGAGCAAGTGATTACGCGCCACATCAGTGGACGATTGAAAGTCGCACCCGAACATACCTCCGACGCCACCTTGCGTGTGATGCGCAAGCCATCATTTAAGTATTTCCATAAGTTCAAAGAAAAGTACGACCGCATCTCCGAGAAACACGGGTTGAAGCAGCAGCTAATCCCTTACTTTATTTCCTCGCATCCAGGTTGTGAAGAAGAAGACATGGCGAACTTAGCCGCGGAAACCAAGGACATGGGCTTCCAGTTGGAGCAGGTTCAAGACTTTACGCCAACACCAATGACTGTTGCTGAAGTGATCTATTACACCGGAGTTCATCCCTATACCTTGAAACCCATCAAGACCGTCAAGACCAGGGAAGAGAAACTCAACCAGAACCGCTTTTTCTTTTGGTATAAAAAAGAGAACCAAGACTGGATCCGCAAGCAATTGACAAAAGCCAAGCGACCTGATTTGATTGATAAGTTGTTGGGCGACCCTCAAAAAAGCAACGAAAAAACAGTCCCTAAGTGGCTAGAAGGCAGAAGAAAAAGATAAACTGTTACAGTTCAAATAACCCTTGTTTTGCATCAAAGATTTTAATAATTCAGTGTGTTAGATTCGACTGTTTGAAATTGTAACATCTGAATTTTATTTTAGGAATAGAAAAATAAACGGAACAAAAACTTAAGGTTCTTTCGTCAAGATTTTTTATTTCTACGATGATAGATTTTAATTTTTCTACTCCAAAATAGTTTTTTAGGGCTTTGAAATCTTCTAATGTTCCTCTTGTAAGAACACGCTCTGTAATAAATAGAGAATGAACTTGAGAATCAATGTCCTCAAAATTAACATCCCAAAAAAGTGATTTGGTCAAACTATGTTTAACATCCTCCTGCATCACTCAAATGTAGGATAAATTTCTAAATAATAAGATGTTTCTAGATTTCAACCTTAAATCTAGGTCCTGTCATTATCCCCCAATAAAATCGAGGTAATTAGACGCCAAGATTTTAGGATTTCAGGACATTAAGACTTGAGTATACTTCAATCGCTCTCATTCTCACCCTGGCACTGATAAAGATGGGGTTCCGAAGGAAGTCTCGAACCCACCACACCAAAATTCCAGGCACAAAAAAACCCCGATGTTGGTCGGGGTCCTTGATTTGTTTGAAAAATCTTATGCTTCTTCTTCCTCGTCGTCATCATCGTCTGCTGGTTTAGTTGCTCCACGAGCCATTTTAACCGAAACAACAACTGCACTTGCAGGATCAAGGAATTTCACTCCAGGAATCTCGATAGATCCAACACGGATAGATTTACCAATTTTCAATTGGGCAATGTCCAAAACAATTGCTTCTGGAAGATCTTTTGCTAGACCTACACACTGCAATTTACGGAACACCTGAAGCAATTTACCTCCCGCCAAAACACCGCGTGATGAACCTGTCAAACGAACAGGCAAAGCTATGCGGATAGGTTTTGAATCGCTCAACTCTAGGAAGTCAACGTGCAATACATTGTCCTTCACTGGGTGCTGCTGCAATTCGCGGATAATTGCGTTGGCTTTTTTGCCATCGATATCCAATTCTACTTTGTAGACATCAGGAGAAAATACAAGCTTCTCAATGTCGTTACGCTTCACTGAGAAGTGAGTTTGCTCACCTTGTCCGTAAAGCACACAAGGAACCATGCCTGCATTGCGCACGGCAGCAGCGTCCTTTTTCCCTACGTTCGTTCTAGTCGAACCGCTCAATTGTGCTGTTTTCATATGTATTTGTTTAAGAAATTACATTTTGGGAACTGATGGACTGATTGTTTACCGTGCAGTGAATTGCGGTAGCAAATAAATCAGCGACTGTTAATACACGAATCTTGTCGCTATGTTGCTTCAAAGGAATCGTATCCGTGACAATCAATTCAGTTAGTTTTGAATTTGCGATCCGCTCATAAGCAGGACCAGACAATACAGCGTGTGTGCAGAATGCACGCACACTAAGTGCACCTTTTTCCATGAACAAGTCAGCAGCCTTTGTCAAGGTGCCTGCTGTGTCGCACATATCGTCTATCAAGATGACATCTTTACCTGCCACATCGCCAATCACGGTCATTTCAGCAACTTCATTCGCTTTCTTGCGTTGCTTGTGACAAATGGCAAGACCAGTATCAAGTTTCTTGGCGTATGAATTTGCACGCTTGGCACCGCCCGCATCTGGCGCAGCCATAATCAAGTTACCATTGTTCAATTTTTCCAATTCGGAAAAGAAAATGGTTGAGGCAAACAAGTGATCGACAGGAACTTCAAAGAATCCCTGAATTTGATCGGCGTGTAAATCCATGGTCATTAAGCGATTCACACCAGCAGCCATCATCATGTTGGCTACCAGTTTTGCGCCGATGGCCACACGCGGCTTGTCTTTACGGTCTTGACGTGCAAAACCAAAATAAGGAATCACCGCGATAATTTTTCGGGCTGAAGCACGTTTTGCCGCATCAACCATCAACAACAACTCAAACAAATTGTCGCTTGGGGGCATGGTTGATTGAATGATGAAGACATCTTGACCGCGAACGGAATCTTCAAATGAGGGCTGAAATTCGCCATCGCTAAACTCAAGAACTTTCACGTTTCCAAGGGAAATCCCATAGCTCGAAGCTATGTTTTCCGCTAGGTCACGGGAAGCTCTACCCGCAAATAATTGAATACCGTTCGTCATTGTGCATGATTAATGAGGTGCCAAATTTATGCATTTTTTCCTAAAGTTTGGCTGACTTAATCGTTAAATCAGGCAGAAGGGCAAAATAATGTTTCGATTTTCTGCTAAATTCGTCCCATGTGTTATAGCAATGCTTCCACGTCGAAGAATATTGAGCTCTCGAAACGCTACAAAAAAGTAGCACCTCAAGGACTTGATGAAAGCCCTCTTTTCTTGGCTTCAGGATTCACTTTTCCGCAGTGGCGGGTAATTACAGCGAAAGAAGAAATTCAAGTGATGCATTGGGGATTGATTCCAACATGGTTCTCGGATTCAAACCCAAAAGACATGGCGTCGAAAACCTTAAACGCTCGTATTGAGACGCTTGGCGAAAAAGCAAGTTTCAGAAATTTAATCGCCCGAAAAAGGTGTATTGTCCCTTCAACGGGATTTTTTGAATGGCAAACAAACGGCACGCGAAAAACTCCCTTTTTCATCCACCCTCCGGAACATGAGTTGTTCTCTATGGCTGGCTTACATGATCAGTGGTTGAATCCTTTAGACGGTCAGGTGCGCTCTACATTTACCATCATTACCTGTCCTGCGAATGCCTTGATGGAAGAAATTCACAACACCAAAAAACGCATGCCCTTGATACTTGATGTGTCACAGGAAGAGGATTGGCTCAATGGAATTCTCGCACCGACCTCAATTTCCTCTCAACTCACAGAAGCATCCATGTTGGCTCATGAAATTGATCAGCGCATTATTTCAGGAAAACAGCCAAACTGCGCGGAAGTACAGCTGCCCTTCCACAACACCTACTTCGAACAAGGTTCGCTCTTTTGACCTAGTTGTTTCGGTCTTGAAAAAGCTTTTTATTGCCTTTCTTCACCTCTGTTTTTCGGTTGTTGATCAGAACCACACGTAAACTCACGAAATAGGAATTGGTTTCCATATTAAATCCCTTGTTGCTCGGAGCAAGAAAATGATAGCCCGTCTGCAAGTGAAGCAAAGAAAATTGGTAACCGATAACGGGAACAAAACCCACTTTGGTTCGATCAAAATCTGTCCGCATCACGAGATTCAAGCCATAAGTGAGTCCCACT
>CAMBMC010000175.1 GCA_945868555.1 Chitinophaga pinensis
AGTCAAGCATTTCAATGACATCAACACCGATATCTTGCTGAATGGAGCGCACAAACTGACGGTGCAACATGCAGACGGTAAAATTGAAGTAATCACACTTCCTGCTCAAGTGGACTACATGCTTTTTAAAGAAGGTGCTTTTCCAGCAACAGGATTGCGGCATAAATCAACCGTGGTTGATTCGGTAATGCCGAAGACTCCTGCGATGAAAGCGGGACTGCAAAAAGGAGATCACATTGTTTCGATCAATGGGACGGCCATTGAATTCTACGACGAGATTCAAAGCAGTCTGTATGAGGCAAAAGGTAAAAAGGCTACGATTGTGATTCAGCGCAAAGGAGTTGTGGACACGCTAATCAGTACTGTTCTTCCTGCGGGAACAATTGGATTTGCGGTGAAGAAAGAAAAATACTTCGACCTGAAAGCCGTTCAAACAGTGAAATACAGCTTTACGGAAAGCATCAGCCGTGGCACGGAACGCGGATTCAGTACCTTGAGCAACTATGTGGCTCAGATGAAGTTCGTCTTTACGGAAAAGGGGGCTTCGTCCATCGGTGGATTTGGTGCCATAGGGAATTTGTTCCCGCCAACTTGGGACTGGCAAATCTTCTGGATGAATACTGCCTTGCTTTCCATTATTTTGGCCTTCATGAACATTCTTCCAATCCCGGCGCTTGATGGCGGACATATTGTTTTCTTGCTGTACGAAATGATTACCGGTCGCGAGGCACCTCAAAAAGTATTGGAATATGCGCAATATGTTGGATTCATCTTGCTGATGGGCTTGCTGTTATACGCGAATGGGAATGATTTGTACAGGTACTTTACTGGGGGGTAAAAAGTTACTAATGACGAATTACTAATGACGAATTAGTTGGCTGAGGTACTCGAAGCCACGAGTTACTAATGACGAATTACGAATTAATTTAAATTGCGAAGCATCAAATTCAATAATTGCGAAGCATCAAATTGTTTAGAAATCCGCAGAGGCAGGCGAAGCATCAAATTTCAAATTGCCGAAGGCATCAAATAAAAGAAAATGAAAAATCTATTTATTGCATTATTGACTGTTGTTGCATTCACTGCAAATGGACAAATCACTGAAGGACATGTGTCGTACAAGATTGATTGTGTCTCAGACAATCCAGACATGCAAATGGCTGTAAGCATGCTTCAGGGATCAACTATGGAGATTTATTTCAACGAAGGGCTCACACGTTCTGAGATGAAGATGGGTACGATGATGAACATCAGCACCTTGACCAATGACAAAACGGGTGATTTCCTGATGTTGATGAGTGGAATGGTGGGGAAAAATGCCATTTTAACAACGCTCGATGAAATTAACAAGGAAAAAGCAGAAACACCAGAAATGGAAATAACGCTCGTTGACGAAACAAAAACAATCATGGGGTATGTGTGCAAGAAGGCTGTGTTGACCTCTGAAGATGGCTCGGAGTCCGTATTTTGGTACACTGAGGAGATTAAAGTTGCGGCGAAAGGTCAAAGTTATTTGAATGAGAAGGTTCCTGGTTTTCCCTTGGAATATGAGATCAACAACGCCGGATTTAAAATGGTGTTGACCGTTACAGAAATAGAAAAGAAAATTAAAAAAGCGGGAGATTTATTCGATTTTAAAATCCCGGAAGGATACAAGCAAATGACTTTGGAGCAGCTGAAGGGCATGGGGATGTGACAGAATGAAGAATTAAAAGTGAAGAATGAAGAATTAGAGGTGATTTAGTTACGAGTTACTAATTACGAGTTACTAATTAAAATTTGTCATTAGTAATTTGTAATTAAACACCCCTCCAAATATTCGTCTAATCAATCTTGACCAAAGCGATGGTTTCCTTTCCTGAGGCCTTATTGACGTTCACAAAATAATTACCAGCTTTAAGGCCATGAAGTTCAAACGGAACATGGTGAATACCTTGTGCTAGGTTACTGTCATACAACTGCTTGATCGTTCTTCCGTTGCTATCGATGAGTTCGATTTTCACCCACTCACTCTGGCATTTGAAACGGACCGTTGCATTGTTCAGCATAGGATTCGGATAGACGATTCCTTTATCGCGTTCGTCCACCAATTCATCCAAACCTACATTACACGCACCCAGAACTTGGTAATAGGTAATTGTTTGCTCAAAAAGTGGCTGAATTTCCGATTCCGGAACCTCAAACCAATCCTTTAAAATAGAGGCGTAGACATCTCTGAAATCGATTTGCATTGGGACAGCATCTTGTGCATTTACAGCATTTGAGATGACTGGATTTGGACCAATGATTCCCGAGTTTATGCATGAACCAAACAAGAACATTGGCGCAGCATCCCCGTGGTCAGTGCCAAAACTTGCATTGGACGCAATCTGACGGCCAAATTCTGAAAATGTAAATCCAGCCACCCGGTTCGCAATGCCCAATAATCCAAGATCATTCTGAAAAGCGCTCACTGCATCAGATAAACGCTTGAGTAAGTCCGCATGGTTTCCTGTAATCGGGCTTGTAGAAGACACTTGAGAATCGTGCGTATCGAAGCCATCCACATTGAGGATGTACACCTTTGTTTTTAATCCCCCAGAAATCATTTTTGCCACATTCCGCAATTGCATGGCCAGCGGATTATTGGTATCGTACAATGTGGAGAGCGAAGATCCTGCATTGGCCGCGGCATTGATGGTATCCGCATATTGATTCGTTTGGTTGATCAAAATGGACAGGTACTCCATGTGTGAGCCATAATACGAACCGTCATTTGCTGTGCCCGTGTTGACCAAATTGACCGCTGCATAAGGGTCGCTCACCGCATGCGAGAAGTTCGCCATGAGTCCTTGACATGTAGACGACACCTCGTATCCCATACTGATGGCAAAAGGATCCGGATTCGTTGCATTTGGATATCCATCTGGGTAGTTCGGATAGACACCATCAAAGTATCTTCCCAGCCATCCACGTGTTTCAGCGACATCCAACATGCCTGTCGACCAAATGTCCATCGATCTGAAATGCGAACGGTTTTGTTCTGGATAACCCACATTTTGAATAATGGTCAATGTTCCTTCATTAAACATCGTATTCATGCCCGTCATTACAGGGTGAAAGCCAATCTCTGGTGTTACTTGGATGATGTTGGGCTGAGGAATGATGACATTAGGCCGTTGAAGCAATAAATTCTCATATTGGTCAAGGGGAATTACCGTATTGAGTCCATCATTTCCACCATTAAGTCGAATAATCACTAAAACGCGATCCTCTGCAGATTTCGAATAATTGAACAGTTTCTTCGCTACGCCTTGATAATTCATTCCATTCAGTGCAAAGGGTGCTGCGACTGAAGCCAAGGTCATGTTCTTTAAAAAACTCCTTCTTTTCATAGGAACGACAATTAAATGGTTTGGAATTCAGGCATCTGGAATATTCTAGACAGCACTTGTTCAATTTTACTTTTCACTGGATTCGAAACAGCAGCATTTGTAGGGTCTGCGGCATAGGCATCGTAGTCAACTGTCCATTCGAAATCGGGCAATCCTCCTGTTAAGATCAATTTCAGCAGTGTTTTCTGTGAAACGGACAATGCTTTCGGGAAGAATACCGTGCACAAATCATCGATAACAGCTACAGCATTGTTCGGCGCTGATAGCCCATTCACCAATGTAAGCGCATCCACCTTAAAGTTAGAACCATTCACGGGGATTCCTGTGTAGAGTGTAATGTAATTCGCCAAATCAAAACGACTCTTTATTGTGGTTGAATTGACCCACAGTTTCGAAAATGCAGGGGCTTGGTAATAAGCAATCCAACCAGCGACACTTGGCGGAGTGCCATACGCTTGGCCCATCGTTTGGGCATAATAGTACATAGAAATGTACATGTCTGAATTGGTTGCCAAACTAAAATTCGGTACCGATTGACTGGGGTTGAACATTCCAAAGACAACTTCGAGTGGATTTCGGATGATTGCACCGCGAAACGCTATATCGTAAAAATGTTGGCTTTTAAATAACTGTTGCAGTACAGGTAGAATCTCATAATTGTTGTCCAGCATGGTTTGAGCCATAATGGTGATCACGTTTGTCTGAACCTCGGTCGTAATGTCATAATTCACAAAGTAGCGGTACAATTTCGTAGAGATGAAATGTGCAACTTGTTCTTGCTGAAAAATTAAGTCAATGTAATCGGCGTATTCTGTTGCACCATTGGCAGCGATGGTTTGATTCCCGAAATGCACAGAAAGTTGCTTTGTCGTCTGGTCATGAAGCAAATCGTAATAGGTAGAAACAACCGAAGTCAGTGTAGTACTTCTGAGTCCTTCAACGATGTATCCTGTGAATACTTTAGCACCCGCTGCGACGTCTTCTTCTGTATAATTGGTATAATCACCTGGTCCAATTTGAGGACCTTTGCCTATCGTAAATAACTCGAGAATTTCACGGGCATAATTTTCATTTGGGCTGTACAAGGTATTTGTGGCACCATTCAAGAACAAGAGCATCGTTGGATCGATGGTCATGTCCTTGACGAATTGCTTGAAATTGCCGAGGGCATGTGTGCGAATGAGTGTGTGATAGGTATAACTTGCCCGGGCATCGGGTGCCAAGGTTGCTGCAAAGTGATTTTGCCAGAACAAGCACATTTTTTCTGCAATGGTGGTATTTTCCGTGTTGATTCGCTTCATTAACCATGCACCTAGTGACTTTATTCGTGCATTTTCATGCAGTTGCGCACTCGTCACATCTGAAGGATAAACACTATTGATCCACGTAGAACCTGTTGTAGAGATTGTCTCGTTTGGGTCGTAACTCAATGGAAGGCCTGTCGCTGGAATTTGAAGTAAGTTCGTGACCGTAGCATTCATTCCTGCTGCTACAGCGTTCGTGATCTGCTGAAAGGTTGGGCCGAAGGTGCTTCGACGTAAAAGGTGTGCGGCTTGCTCCTTTGTCCATGCGCCAATATAGGGATCCATGTTCGTAGACACTTCACCAACAACATTATTATCTGGAATCATACTCTTTTCTTCTAACTCAAAGATGATAATTATTCCGTTTGGGTTGCATTAATCTTCTGTTAAAAACCGAATGTTCCGTTGCAGTCCTTCGAACTTTGTACGCGAAATGGCACTTTTCTTAAAATATCTGGTGAATACTTCCTCTGTGAGGTGTGACCAATCATCAGTGGACATGTCCAACAACCCATCCATAGGATTAAAACGTGGTTCACCATGAGGAACCGAAAAACGGTTCCAAGGACACACATCCTGACATACATCACAGCCAAACATCCAGTTGTCCATTTGCCCTTTGAATCCACCATCAATGACTGCCTCTTTCAATTCAATCGTGAGGTAAGAAATGCATTTTGATCCATCCAATAGATACGGTGCGACAATGGCTTCCGTCGGGCAGGCATCAATACAGCGTGTGCAGGTTCCGCAATAATCTTTGATAGGTCCATCGGGGATGAGCTCAAGATCAATGATCAGTTCAGCTATAAAAAAGAAGGATCCCACACCTGGTCGAATGAGATTGGTATGCTTTCCGATCCATCCAGCGCCCGATTTCTTGGCCCAAGCCTTATCCATGACTGGTGCCGAATCGACAAATACTCTCCCACTTACCTCGCCTATCTCTTGTTGAAGGTATTCCATCAACTCAAAGAGTTTATCCTTAATCACGACATGGTAATCTTCGCCATACGCATACTTTGAAATTTTTGGAGCAGTATCGTTTGTA
>CAMBMC010000176.1 GCA_945868555.1 Chitinophaga pinensis
AAAGTCAGAAGCTTTCTATGCTCCTCACTGTCCTGAACAACCAAATGGGTTTTAAGTGTAATAGGATTGGTAATATAAAGTTGAAAACTGTCTTTCTGTTGAGAGCTTGAATTAAATACCCCTTTTAATTGATCATATTGGAGGATATCGATTTCACAATTATCCAAGCTTATTTCGTCTGAGGTCCATTCTGCAACATTGCCAAAAATGTCATAAATTCCTTTGGCATTAGGAGGGTAACTGCCAACTTTAGATGTAATCATTGCTCCATCATCCATCCAACTTTTCAGTCGTATATTGCTATTCAAGACAATTTCACCAAAGTTGGCCTGGTATTTTTCATCATTCTGTATATAACCACGGATGTCTAAATATGGCAAAAAGCCTTCTTCAATCTTTGGTGTGATCGACGCATATTCCCATTCTTCTTCAGAAGGTAATCGGAAATAACTGTCCTTTGAAAAGTATCTCTTTTGCTTTCGCGAAAGCGCACTGTAATTCTTCTTAAATTGTTGTGTTATCCAATGGCAATATGCTTTGGCCTGTATATATGACACACCCACTACTGGATAGTTGTCATAAACTTTGGATTTAAAATAACTATCTGAAAAATCTTTAAAACTGTATGGGAACGCCTGAGACCAATGTGCTGTATTTGGAAAAACATCAACAATAGTATATACTCCTAACTCGTGTTCTGAACTTAGAAATTCATAGCAATAGCTTAGTTTATCCTCAGAAATGATATTTTCATTGTAAGCGGTATAATTACCATAAGTTTGATTGAAGATTGGTTTTAGAATCGGATTATTTAAATAGCTGTAATAATCAACGGGGGTATCCCAATTCAATACAAAATATTTACCCGAAGCATCTACATTATATGTTTTGTAATCAACATAATGTCCCCAAAGTGCTTTTCTATCTGGTGCAGAACCCTCAAAAAGATATTTGCGTGCCACAGAATCTTGAACCCATTTGATAAATTCCCAATATTCTGTATTGGTTACCTCATGGTTCGATAGATAATAATTAGCAGGAGTTTTCCACGCTACGTCTGAGTGATAGAGGTAAGTCGTGTCCACTGTTTCATCTATCATTGTAGTGAAGTTTTTATTCATGACAAAACTCCCTCCTTCTATGAAGGTCATGCCATTTAGTTGTCGTTCTTGGGCTTTTAGCTGTGGTGGCCCAAATACAAAACCGAATACGAGATATAAAATGTGGTTTTTCATAAAGTAATTTAACGTGAATGAATATCATTTCTGAGCATTGCTATGGGCCTCAAGGATGTCTTTATCAATTTGCAATTGTTTGGAAATAAAGTCAAAGGCATTCTTGTTTTCTGCAATCGCAGCAAGTGCAATTTCTTTGTCATTTTTGAAGGTCTCATCTGCAAATTGTAAAGCCTCACCATCTATTTTTACTATCTGCAAAACAAACTCGCGGTTTTTCTTTAATGAATCTGAAGCAAATTCAAAAGGAATATTATCCATTAGATACCTGTATTTAAAACTGGTGGCAAGCAATACAATTTCCTTGTTGTTTTTGAATACGGAATCAACATATTCCAAAACCATTGGATCAATCGCAATAGCAGTCTCTACGAAGGATCGGCTCAATTTTAATCGTTCAGAAGCAAATTTAAATGATGAGTTACATCTTGCAATTGCCGTTGTGACGATGGTAGAATCATCTCTAAGCTTCAACGAGGCAAACTGAAGTGGAATGTCAGAAGAGGAATAACATGCTGAAAAATTCTTAACGGCATTGAAAACAACCTCAAAATCGGCGGATAATTCTTCGGGAGCAAACTCCAACATTGCCCCATTTTTTCGCACTACATCTAAGGTGATTTCTCTGTTTTCCTTTAATTCAGGCGATAGAAATTGATACATGGATGCATTTTTCTTCAAAGCAGCATGCACAATCTCTAAATCAGATTTTGTTTCTCCGAGCGCATATTCAAAAGCTGAAGGTCGATTTGTAATTGCCGCTAGTACCACCTCTCTATCTTTGCGAAGCGATATAGACACATAGCGAAGTGCTAGGCCATTCACTTTCATCAATTTCAAAACTGTATCGCGCTGCGTTTTATACATACTTGGCGCGAATCGCAATGCAGACTCATTCGATGTTAATGCTTGAAAAAGTATTTCACTGTCTTTCTTATACGTGTTGTCTAAATGAGAATATAACTTCCCATTTAACTTGATCAGCTCGAGAACAAAACCCCTGTCTTGTTTTAATTTATTGCTTACATATTTATACGCATCCGGACTGTCTTTTATGGCTGCAGAAACAATTTCTTTATCCTTTCTAAATTTTATAGGAACATATCTCAGCAAGTTCCCATTGAGACTCAAAACTTGTAAAACAATATTTCTGTCGCGTGCAAAACTTTTTTTAATCAATACCAAGGCATCCGGACCTGATTTTAAGGCCAATTCTTGTATTTCAAAATTTCTCTTTAGTCCCCAGCTTGCATACTTAATTGCCATGCAATTATCACTTGCCGCTGCCGCTACTATTTCCTTGTCATTCTGAAGTTTATTCGAAGCATACTTTAGAAAATAGCCGTTGTTTTGTATTACTAAAAGAGCTATCCCTTTGTTGTTCCGGATTTTGCGCGACGCATAAGGAAATCCATTTAAACTAAAATAAGGATGGATTGTAGCTTTAACGAAATCTTCGTCATTTCTAAATGTATATGGCGCGTATTTCAGCGAAAAGTAACAGCCTCCATAGATAGCATTCCATACAATTGATGAATCATGACGCAATTTAAACGAACAATACCTCAATGCATCTCCACTTGATGTTACCGCTTTCATTGCCAAACTTTTATTATTTCGAATTTCACGAGATGCATACTTTAAATAATAGCCGTTTTTTTCTATCATTCTTGAAATAAACACGCTGTCTTTCAGTATTCTTATTGGAGTATACTTTAAAACATCACTTTTCCAGAAGGACCAACCTGCGAGTTCCAAAAGAAAATCTTTATCATTTCGAATGGCCTTTGATGCATATTTGAGCGCATCACTATTCGAACCAAAGCCAGACTGAACTGCTGCCTTGACTATTTCTTTGTCATTTTTCAATGTTGAAGATGCGTACTTCAATGCATTACCACTTCTTTGAACTGCAAAAAGAACAACTTCTCGATCATTTCGCAAATCGTCAGTTGCCCGACTGAGATAATACATTGAATTATCCAAAACAGATTCATTACTGATTAAAGTAAGCAATGAATCTTTGTCATGGATCTTTTTTTGAGCAAAAAGTGCACTTAAACTAAACAGGAAAGTCAATGTCATGGAAATGATCTTCATAGCGAATATGTTAACAAAATCAACAACTCTTTTTGTATGGGTATATAACACTTATTCTCGCATGGACTAGCCAATTATTCATTGAATTTCTAATTCCTAAGGGATTATCAACCTCTTTTCTTACTACTTGAAAAATATGTAACATTTGAATAAATGAGGGTTTTAACTAGCATGAAATCCATTTACTTCATCCCATTTTTTGTTTGTTTTTGGGGTTATTCTCAAGAAACTAAAATAGAATCACTACAACTTGACTGTGGTATGGACTATTTCAAAAAAGGGAATTCAATGCAAAACGCTTCTATCATTCAGGGACCAACAGGAGGTTGGTATATTTATGCCTCTGCCGGTTTTGGTGTGCCCCTTACGAATTTGGCATTTTGCGATGGCGTGCTTTTCTCAGGAGTTGCTGTCGATAGGGATTCTGCTGGAAATGTTCTTGGTTTGTATGACTTTAAAAATGGACTCATTGAGAAAATCACGGAATTTACAGTACAAGGTACTCCAAAGAGCATATGGAACTACGATCGAGGACAGGCTCATGGTGAACAAAAGACTTTCGAAATTGATGGTAATTTGAGGTATAAGGTTACGTATGAACATGGTATTGAACATGGGCCTTTTTATGAAACATGCTATCGATATGATGCAGGTTTACCACCTTGTTCCAGAAGTGGTTACACAGATAATAAAGAACGATGTTACATAGAAAATTCTTGCTCATATGTCCTTAATTTTGAATTTTTAAGCCCTTTCATCCGATTAATATTTCCCCACCCCCTTTAATTTTCGTTCCTTTGTAGCCGCAATTCAAGTCAATGTCGCACAAATCAGGTTTCGTAAATATTGTAGGTAGTCCAAACGTGGGGAAATCAACCCTCATGAATCGACTCGTAGGTGAAAAATTGTCCATCGTGACATCGAAGGCACAAACCACGCGTCACCGCATCCTGGGAATTGTCAACGATGAGAATTACCAAATTGTATTTTCTGACACTCCAGGGGTAGTCAATGCCGCTTACAAACTGCACGAGGCAATGATGGAGTATGTGAATTCTTCCTTGCAAGATGCCGATGTGCTCTTGTTCATCACCGACACGAAGGAAAACAGCATGAATCACGAAGAAACACTAGAAAAAATAAAAAAAATCAAGGTGCCCGTGATTTGCTTGATCAACAAGATAGACTTGAGTGACCAAAATACCATGGAGGAAAGGGTGCAATACTGGCACAATGAATTGCCCAATGCCATGATTCTTCCTGTTTCTGCATTGCATGGATTCAACCTTGAACCTTTGTGGGCTAAAATCCTTGAACTCGTGCCGGAAAGTCCTGCATATTACGATAAAGAATCGCTATCGGATCGGCCAATGCGTTTCTTCATCTCGGAAATTATCCGTGAAAAAATATTCATACACTGCGACAAGGAAGTTCCTTATAGCTGTCAGGTGGAAATTGAAGAATACAAAGAAGAAGCAGACATTACTCGCATTCGCGCGGTTGTCATCGTAGAACGCGACTCTCAAAAAGGCATCCTCATTGGTAAAGGTGGAGATATGCTGAAGCGCGTAGGTCGCGATGCACGCAAGGAAATAGAAAAATTCATCGATCAAAAAGTCTTTTTGGAAACATTTATCAAAGTGGACAAGGACTGGAGATCAACGGGAAATAAATTAAAGAAATACGGGTATTAGAAATTAAGAGTGAAGAATTAAAAATTAAAGATGACAATCATTTCCAAGCGCCGGAAAGGTTTGAAGTCTTTTGTCTTTTGTCTTTTGTCTATCATCCTTAATTAAATAAAATGAGCAACATAGTAGCAATAGTAGGTCGCCCGAACGTAGGTAAATCAACCTTGTTCAACCGCCTGACGGAGTCACGCAACGCGATTGTTAAAGAAGTAAGTGGGGTTACACGCGACCGTTTGTACGGTAAAGGAGAGTGGAATGGCGTACAGTTTTCTGTGGTGGATACCGGTGGATACATCAAAGGCTCGGATGACATTTTCGAAAAAGAAATCCGCAAACAAGTGGAAATCGCCATTCAAGAAGCTACCGTGATCCTCTTTATGGTGGATGTCATGGCAGGAATCATTGATCTAGACGAGATGGTAGCCGGACTTCTGAGAAAATCAAAAAAACCCGTCCTCATCGTTGCCAATAAAGTAGACAACACCGATCGTGTTGGACTCTCTGCAGAATTTTATGCCTTCGGATTGGGCGATGTGTTTGATGTCTCTGCAACCAACGGAAGTGGAACAGGTGAAATTCTTGACGAAGTCGTGAAGTACTTTGACAAGAGCGATGAAAGCGTGAACGAAAAG
>CAMBMC010000177.1 GCA_945868555.1 Chitinophaga pinensis
TGCAACGAGCTGGGATGCACTCGGGTACTATATGTATTTGCCCGCAACATTCATTTACGATGATGTCAAGGAATTGAAATGGTTTCCAGCAATAGATTCAACATACCATGTATCTGGAGGATGGTTTTACCAAGCGATGCCTCTGGAAAATGGCCAATACACCTTCAAGTATTTATCAGGAGTGGCCATCATGGAAAGTCCTTTCTTTGCCCTCGGGCACCTTTACGCTAAACTTACTGGAGCGCCACAAGATGGATTTTCAGCACCTTATCAATACGCGATCATGTTTGGCGCACTCTTTTGGTTTTTCATAGGATTGTTCTTTTTACGAAAGGTCCTACTCCACTATTTTAACGAACAAAGCACCGCCATTACCTTGCTATTGCTCTGTCTCTGCTCCAACCTCATCCAGTATGTTTCTGTTGACGGCGCCATGAGTCATGCTTACATTTTTCCCTTGTATTCTTTGATCCTTTGGCTAACGATTCGCTGGCATGAAACCCCTCGATGGAATACTGCCTTGTTATTGGGATTACTTTCAGGATTGGCTGTGATTTCTCGTCCGACGGAATTGATTCTCATCTTCATTCCCATCCTTTGGATTTGGGACAAGGAAAAACATGGTCTCAGTAAATTTCAGTTCTTAAAGAAAAATCCGTTGCAGCTTGCGGCTGTGATTGGAGGCGGAATTATTGGGATTTTACCGCAGCTTTTTTATTGGAAATACAGCACAGGAAGTTTTGTGTTTGATGTCGGCAGTAAATGGTTTTTCTTGAATCCATGGTGGCGCATTTTGTTTGGCCATGAAAAAGGGTGGTTTTTCTATACGCCAATTGCACTTGTTATGGTTGCAGGATTGTTCTTTATGAAAAAATACCCATTCCGAAAAGCTGTTTTGACCTTTTGCTTACTAAACATTTGGATCATTATCTCTTGGTCCGACTGGCGATATGGTGCAAGTTATTCTACCCGCGCATTGACGCAAAGTTACCCTGTATTCGCCCTTGCATTGGCCTGTATGGTCGATAAAACGTTGTCATTTGACCGTCTAAAATGGATCATTCCAGTGCTCGGCATAGCCTTAATTGTTCTGAATTTTTATCAGCTAGAGATCTATAACCAAGGCGTATTGGAGAACTTTTCCCCATTGTTCCGCATCTTTCGTTAAAAAAGAAAATCCTTTGAGCAGACGAAATCTGTACATTTACCCAAAAAACTGAAACATGAAATACCTTGTTGCGCCCTTTCTTTTACTCTTCTTATTTAGTGCTTGTGCAAAGAAAAAAGCCGAGAAACAAGCCATAACCGATGATCAAATCATTCAACAGTACATTGCAGACAATGGCTTGACCGCAGTAAAAGCGAGTTCAGGATTGTATGTGGTTATTGAAGATCCAGGAACAGGAGCATCGTGCAACAGCTTTTCAACGGTGAAGGTAGCTTACACCGGTTATTTCACGAATGGAGAGATTTTCGATGAGTCACCTATGGCGGGAGTAGACTTTTCCTTGCAATCCGTAATCCTTGGATGGACCTCAGGAATACCTTATTTTAAAGAGGGTGGTTATGGAAAATTGTTGATCCCATCCGCGTTGGGTTACGGGCCGAGTGGCAGCGGTTCAATTCCAGGAAATACGGTGTTGGTTTTTGATGTGAAATTGATTCAAGTACTCTAGTCTACTACCTCAAACACTTAAAATAATCGTAGGGTTCGAGGCAGTCGTTGCACTGGTAATGTGCTTTGCAGGCCGTACTACCAAAGAGTGAAATCATTCGCGTATTCGATGAATTGCATTTCGGACAAGGAACAAGGGTTGGTTTTGCAAATAACACTGTTTTGTCTGGCTCATTCTCAGGTGGGGCAATCCCGTATTCGCGGAGCTTATTCTTCCCTTCCTCAGAAATCCAATCGGTCGTCCATGCTGGTGACAAAGTCAACGCAACGGTGCATTCGTCGACACCTTTTTCCTTCAGTTTTTCGATGATTTGATCTTCGATCATTTTCATAGCAGGACATCCACTATAGGTTGGCGTAATCACAATGTGTGCATTTTTGCCATCCGTTTCAACCGAACGAATAACACCCAAATCGACGACAGTCAAGACAGGAATTTCAGGATCTGAAACCTCCTCAAGCCAGAGCCAGAGATCAGACGTAGTTACCATTCCATGTTCGGATATGCCCGTTGCATGTATTGCATTTCCGCTAAAATATAGCCGAGGTATTCAGAGTGCATACCTTTGCGGCCGCCTTCCTGCTTCCAATTGTTTGCGGGAATTGTCAAAGTTGCCTCTTGGAAAACATGGTTTACCGTATTTTCCCACTGTTGACGCAAATCGGATAAATCAGGTAAAATTCCCGCGTTTCGCATCTCGTCGTCCACAGCATCGGTATAAAACAATTCGTTGGCATAACGCCACAAAGTATTCAGCGATTCCTGAATGCGAGCGTGTGATTCTTCCGTTCCATCTCCCAGGCGAATCACCCATTCGGATGAATGCTTTAAGTGATATTTCGTTTCCTTCAATGATTTCTCAGCGATGGCAGCAATCATTTCGTCGGAGCTTGATTGCAAACGTTCAAACAGAATCGTTCGATAAGCATCAAACAAAAACTGGCGCATCATCGTCATTCCAAAGTCGCCATTTGGCTGCTCAACGAGCAATAAATTTCGGTATTCGCGGTCGAAGCGTAGGAACGCCAAATCATCACCTGTCCTGCCCTCCCCTTGCAAGGATGCCGCATGGTTGAGCAGACTTGTTGCCTGACCGATTAAGTCCAAGGCGATATTTGTCATCGCAATATCCTCTTCCAGCACAGGACCATGGCCACACCATTCAGACAAACGGTGCCCGAGAATTAAACTATCGTCTGCGATGCGCAAAACAAAATCAACATGTGCTTGATTCATCTTGTTTATGAATTACATGTGAGATATACCATCTGGCACATCATAAAATGTTGGGTGCCGATAGATTTTAGAATCTGCCGGCTCAAAAAACTCTTGAGATTCAGACGGATCTGAAGCAAACACATTGTTTGATTCCACCACCCAGATACTGATTCCTTCAGAACGTCGTGTGTACACGTCGCGGGCATTTTCGAGTGCCATCTCCGCATCTGCAGCACGCAGACTTCCTACATGCTTGTGATTCAATCCTTGTTTACTGCGAATAAACACTTCCCACAATGGCCATTCCTTAATTGACATTTCTATCCAATTTAAATTCTTACGCTGACTTTCGGGCAGCGCGTTTTTGCGCAAAAGCGGTAGCCGCTTCTCGAACCCATTGTCCTTCTTCTTTTGCTTTTCTGCGTGTATCGATGCGGTCCTTATTACACGGACCATTTCCTTTGACAACCTCCCAGAATTCCGCCCAGTTGATTTCACCATATTCATAATGACCTGTCGCCTCATTGAATGTCAAATCCGCATCCGGCAATGTTAAACCAATCATCTCCGCTTGCGGAACTGTGACATCCACAAATTGTTGGCGAAGCTCATCATTTGTCGAACGTTTGATTTTCCATTTCATGGATTGCGCGGTATGCTTGGACTCCCCATCGCTTGGACCAAACATCATCAAGGCTGGCCACCAAAAACGATTCAAGGCATCTTGTGCCATTGCTTTTTGTTCGGGAGAACCTTTAGCCAGTGTCATCATGATTTCAAATCCTTGACGTTGATGAAAAGACTCCTCCTTGCACACACGCACCATAGCACGCGCATATGGACCGTACGAACAACGGCAAATTGGCACTTGGTTCATGATGGCAGCGCCATCAACAAGCCAGCCAATCGCACCCATGTCAGCCCAAGTCAATGTTGGGTAGTTGAAGATGGACGAATATTTTGCTTTTCCACTGTGCAGGTCATCGATGGTATCCTCACGATCAGCACCCAATGTTTCAGCCGCTGAATACAAGTATAAGCCATGACCTGCTTCGTCTTGAACCTTAGCCAAAAGCACAGCTTTGCGTCGAAGATTCGGTGCGCGAGTGATCCAGTTTCCTTCAGGCAGCATTCCAACAATTTCAGAATGTGCATGCTGAGAAATCTGACGAATCAAAGTCTCGCGATAATCGTCCGGCATCCAATCCTTCGGTTCAATCTTGATGTCTTGATCAATCTTCTCTTGAAACATGCGTTCCAGCTCTGTTATGTTCACCTCTTTCATCGCTCTCTAGCTTAGTTAGACAAATGTAATTAAAAAAGTACCTATTCTAATGAACAAGTAAGGATAAAAGGTGTTCACTAGTAAAGCAATATTTTCCAATCTTCACTCTTGAAATGACCGACAAGTAATGAACAACGCATGAAACGAAATCACTACCTTTGCGCAACAATAAATCAAGCATGACACCTAAATTCCATTCATTGCGAATTGCCGACGTACGGCATGAAACGGAGGACACTGTATCCATCGCTTTTGATGTTCCAGAAACATTGCAAGCAGATTATGCCTTTCAAGCAGGACAATACCTGACCTTAAAAGCACAGATTGGTGGTGAAGAGATTCGTCGTTCCTATTCTTTGTGTTCTGCACCTCACGAAAACGAATGGCGTGTGGCAATAAAACAAGTAGAAGGTGGAAAATTCTCGACCTATGCCAACGCAAAACTTGCTGCCGGACAAGACCTGGAAGTGATGACACCAACGGGTAATTTCAGTGTCACTCCAGAAAAAGACAACAATCAAACGTATGTGCTTTTTGCGGCTGGAAGTGGGATAACGCCAATCTTGTCTATAGCAAAAACTGTATTGGAAGAAGAATCCAATAGCTCAGTTCACTTATTCTTCGGAAATAAAGGATTTGGAAGCATCATTTTTCGAGAACAAATTGAAGCATTGAAAAATAACTACATGGACAGATTCAGGGTGGTTCATATTCTATCTAGAGAAAATTTAGGGAATGAAATTCAGAAGGGGCGGATTACCACTGAAAAATGCGATTCGTTGTTCACTGCATTCCTGAAAAATGAGCAGATCATGGGCGTTTATACCTGTGGTCCTGAGGAAATGATTTTAGGCGTAAAAGAAAGCATGACTCGAAATGGTGTGACGGAAAAATCAATTCACTTCGAATTGTTTGGCACGAATGCCAACAAGAAAAGCACAGTTGCAGTGAACACACCTGAAATAGACTCCAATGTTACGGTCATTCTTGACGGGGACTCTATTGATCTCTCTTTGCTTTCAGGTGAAAGTATCTTGGATGCAGCACAAAAAGCAGGAGCTGATTTGCCATTTGCGTGCAAAGGGGGTGTATGTTGCACCTGCAAAGCAAAAATTATAAAGGGGACGGCACGCATGGATGTCAATTATGCCCTTGAAAAAGATGAAGTTGAAGCGGGTTATATTTTGACCTGTCAAGCACATCCAACCAGTGAAAAATTAATTGTATCATTTGACGAATAAATTATGGGCTTATTTTCCATCTTTAAAAAAGACAAGACAGCACATCGCGGATTTCATGTCCTTACGGTAAAATCCATTGCTCGCTTAACATCGAACTCCATCAAAATCGTTTTTGATGTTCCCTCCGACTTAGAAACAACCTTCAAATTCATCCCTGGCCAATATATCACCTTATTGATCAATCACGGAGGGCATGAAGAGCGTCGTTCATACTCGTTGTGCAACGGAC
>CAMBMC010000178.1 GCA_945868555.1 Chitinophaga pinensis
GGGACATGCCGTTCATGCGGAAGTAATCGTTTAAAAATGATTGGCTTTGGCACGGAAAAAGTGGAAGACGAATTGTCCTTGATTTTCCCTGGCATCAGCATAAAACGGCTTGATCTGGACAGTACACGTTCAAAGCATGCCTACGAAACGATCTTAAGCGATTTTGAAAACCGAAAAATTGATGTCTTGATTGGCACCCAAATGGTGAGCAAAGGACTCGATTTTGACAATGTAAGTTTGGTTGGGATTTTAGATGCCGACATGATGCTCAATCGTCCAGATTTTAGGGCATTTGAGCGATCGTACCACCTGATGTCTCAGGTTGCTGGTCGATCTGGCAGAAAAGGAAAACGCGGCAAAGTGGTCATTCAAACGGGAGACCCCGAACATTGGGTTATTCGTAAAGTCATTGAGCACGACTACATTGGATTTTACAAGAGCGAAATCATCGAACGTAAAAACTTCTTTTATCCCCCATTCTTCAAGATTATTCAGTTCACCTTGAAGCATTCCGACGAGAACTTGGTCGATCTAGCTGCGGCTGAATTGGCTAATAACCTGCGTACTGTATTTAACGAACGTGTGAATGGTCCAGAATTCCCAGTGGTGCGACGCATTCAAAACCTCTATTTGAAAACGATACAGCTTCGCATTGAGCGCGACATTTCGGATAAAAAGATAAAGGAGCGCATCAAAGAGTTTGTTGACTCTTTTTACAGCGCTCCTTCATTTAAATCGATTCGACTAATTGTTGATGTCGATCCCGCTTAACCCAGGTATGATTTTAACATCCGGCTTCGGGAAGCATGTTTCAATCGTCGAATTGCTTTTTCTTTTATTTGTCTCACCCGTTCACGTGTAAGGTCGAAACGTTCACCGATTTCTTCCAAAGTCATAGGGTGCTTTCCATTTAATCCATAATACAGTCGAACAACATCCCCTTCACGAGGTGTGAGTGTTGAAAGAGAACGCTCAATGTCTTTTCGCAGTGATTCAACCACAAGTTCTTTTTCAGGGCCTGGGAGTGAATCATTGGTCAATACATCATACATGCTCGACGAAGATTCATCCCCGTCAATGAGTGGGGCATCCATAGAAATGTGGCGACCTGTATTGGCTAAAGATTGGCGTACCTCTTCTGTTGAGCATTCCAAAAACTCAGCGAGCTCTTCTGCCGAAGGTGGACGTTCAAATTTCTGTTCCAATTCAGAAAATGCGCGATTTATTTTGTTGATTGTACCTATTTTATTCAAGGGCAAACGAACGATTCGTGCTTGTTCGGCGAGTGCTTGAAGAATCGATTGTCGAATCCACCAAACCGCATACGATATGAATTTAAACCCGCGCGTCTCGTCAAAACGTTGTGCAGCTTTAATGAGTCCTAGGTTTCCTTCATTGATTAGATCGGGTAGAGACAATCCTTGATTTTGATATTGTTTAGAAACTGAAACAACAAAACGTAAATTGGCTTTTGTAAGTCTTTCTAATGCGGCATTATCGCCCGCCTTGATCTTGCGTGCGAGTTCTACTTCTTCCTCAGCGGTAATCAGCTCTACTCGGCCGATTTCCTGCAAATACTTATCAAGAGACGCTGTCTCACGATTCGTTACTTGCTTGGTGATTTTTAATTGTCTCATGGTAATAATCGATTTTTGGTTTCATTGTAATCATATAACGTTTAAAGTATACATTGGTTGGTTTGCTTCCTAATAAATTAACTTTAATTCGCAGCTAAATGAACAAATGCGTGCTGCCAATGAATATATAATCCTTTTCACAGAATAAGGATTGCCATTTCGGCTATAACTCAACGTTTTGTTATCTTTGACAAATGAAAATCCTCATGGTTTGTCTGGGTAACATTTGTCGATCACCATTGGCAGACGGATTATTGCGGGATAAAGTCAAACAAAGAAACCTATCCGTAGTTGTTGATTCCGCAGGGACATCCGCACATCATGTAGGGAATAGTCCTGATCCGCGCATGGTGCGAACTGCGAATCAGTTTGGTCTTGACATCAGCAATCTTCGTTCGCGACAATTTGTCCTTACCGATTTTGATGCATTTGACCATATTTATGTTATGGACAAAGAAAATTTGCGGAATGTTTCCAAATTGGCACGAAACACGGATGACATGAAAAAGGTATCTTTGATTTTAAATCTTCTTGCTCCAAATCAAAACCAAGAGGTCCCTGACCCATATTATGGTGGAGATGCAGGGTTCTTAGACGTTTATTCGCTCCTAGACCGTGCGACAGACCATATTATTCATACAATGACCACCAAATGAAAACAGGTAAACTCTATTTAATTCCGAATACACTAGGCGGTGAAACGCTTCAAGACATCATTCCTGTTGATGTCATAAACCAAACAATAGCTCTGCGCATTTTTGCTGTTGAAGAGTTAAAGTCTGCACGTCGTTTGCTGCGCAAGATGGACCGTGAATTCCCCATCGATGAATGTACATTTTATGCCTTAGGAAAACACGCGGGTGTTGATGATTTACCCAAGATTCTCTATGCCTTGCGCAATGGAAACGATGTTGGAATTCTTTCAGAAGCTGGTTGCGCAGGCATTGCTGATCCAGGTGCAGAAGTCGTTGCCATGGCACATCAAAACAACATCCCAGTAGAAGCGATGGTTGGCCCTTCGTCTATTCTGCTTGCACTTATTTCTAGTGGTTTTTCGGGACAAAATTTCAGCTTTCACGGGTATTTACCAAAAGAACGTAAAGATCGAGTTCGCCGATTAAAAGACATGGAAGGAGACAGCCGAAGAACTGGAGCGACCCATATTTTTATGGATACACCCTTTCGAAACATGCATGTGCTCGACGACTTGTTGAACGAATTGGCTGACCCAACATTGGTGTGTATTGCCTCAGGATTGACCTTGCTAGAGCAATCAGTGAAAACAATGTCTGTTAAGGATTGGAGAGAAAACGCCTACGACTTAGCGAAAATACCAACCCTATTTCTGATCGGTTCTTACGCTTAAAGCTCCTTTGAGAACTATTTGAATCCTCGTTGTTTCTTTATGGCTTCGTAGGAATCTTGGATTTGTTGGAATTTTTCTTTCGCTCCCTTCTGAAACTCCTCGCCCATTTGCGCAACCTTATCTGGGTGGGATTTAATGGCCATTTGACGGTACGCCTTCTTCACCTCTTCGTCCGTGGCCGTTGCTTCAACACCTAAAACCCGATAATCCGAGTTTGTATCGCGGTAGAACATGTTTTTTAAACTTTCAAACTCTACGGTTGGAATCTGAAATAAATTTGAGATTTCACGGATTACATCGATTTCGAGCGATGAAACATTCCCGTCCGCTTTGGCTATTCCAAATAGATAATGCACCAAGTGAATGCGTGATTCTACAGGCAATCGCGAGCGAATGTCTTGACAAATCTGTTGAATTGGAATTTGTCCAGAATCTAAAAAACGCTTCAAGGTTTGAAGGTGTCCTGGCGTAAATTGTCGTCCAAATTGTTGAGTGAAAAACCCCTTTACATAGTCCAACTCTGCCTTAAGCACTTTTCCATCCGCACGCATTACTGCCGCAGAAAGTGCCATTAACATGGTTTGAACATCATTGTTCGATGAACGCTGTTGGTAATATTGAAAGAATTCTTCAGACGAAAATTCCCTACCCTCGCTTTTTGCTTGAGTGCGTGCTCTTGCCATAGCTTTCTGGTAGTTATCGATAATCGACCCAATAAAAAAACCAAGAATAGCTAAACCGAAGTTTCTCTTAAATAGGAAAAATGCTCCTATTGCTAAAATCCATTTAAACAAAGTATGTCGTTTTAAGCGCAGGGGGCAGATTCACATCCGCCCCGTTTGATGCGTTCTATTTGCGATGCGAATATCAGGAAATTTGTTCAATTGTTCGTTCTATAAACTGATCCAAAGCCACTCCTTTTAACATTCCTTGAGATAACATGGCTAAATCCGTCAATTGTCGAACATTTTCCGTTTGCGTTTCTTCAGATTTCTCGAGCAATGACACAACTTTTGGATGGTTGGTATTCACCACAAGATTATACATCTCAGGGAAAGCTCCGAAGAACCCTGCTCCACCGGTGCGCTGCTGCTCCATCATACGTCGAATAAACTCTGGTTGAGTGATCACAATTGGAGCATCATCGTCATTCAAAGCTGTCATTTGCACCGAGAATTTATCTTTGTTCACTGCAGTTTCAAATACTGGTTTCAATTTCTCCTCATCCTCTTTGGAAATTTTGGAAACAATCTCGTCCGTTTTCTTGATCAAGTTATCTAAGGTATCTGAGTCTACACGTGCAAATACCACATTTTCCATGTCTTGCTCCAAACGTGCAATCCAATGCGACACAAGCGGGCCATTCATTTCCAAAACCTTATATCCACGATCTTTGGCTTTCTTCACATAAGCATATTGAGCCTCTTGATCATTGGTGTACAAGAAAACAATTTTTCCCTCTTTATCTGTTTGAATTGGCGCGACCAATGCCTTGAACTCTTCTAGCGTATGGTACTCCTTTTCTGTTGTTTGAACCAAAGAAAATTGTGCTGATTTCTCCTTAAACTTATCATCCGACAAGGCGCCATATTGCACAAAAATTTGAAGATCATCCCATTTTGCTTCGAAATCACTGCGATCTTTCTTGAACATTTCCGCCAATTTATCTGCTACCTTTTTGGTAATGTGAGAAGATATTTTCTTGACATTTGAGTCACTTTGCAGGTACGATCGAGACACATTCAATGGAATATCCGGAGAATCAATTACCCCATGCAACAAGGTTAAAAACTCAGGCACGATCTCCGCGACACTATCGGTAATGAAGACCTGATTGGAATATAGATTAATTTTATTTCGCTGAACTTCAACATTTTCGCGAATTTTCGGAAAATATAAAATCCCTGTGAGGTTGAATGGATAATCCACATTCAAATGAATATGAAACAATGGATCCTCAAAACTCATTGGATACAATTCCTTGTAGAAAGATGCATAATCCTCATCCGTCAAATCAACAGGTGCTTTCGTCCAAGCAGGTGCGGGGTTATTGACTTGATTTGGCACATCGACAGAAACGCGTTTTACTTTTCCATTTTCATCCAACTCTCCTTCGGGAGAATCGATGTATTCTGTTTTCGTCCCAAAAAACACAGGAGTAGGCAAAAATTTGCAATACTTATCAAGGATTCCATTAATTCTTGCCTTCTCTAAAAACTCAGCCGCTTCTTCCGAAATGTAAAGGACAATATCCGTTCCTCGGTCTGCTTTTTCGATGTCGGTGATGACATACTCAGGAGACCCATTGCTTTCCCACTGTACCGCTTGCTCCCCTTCATGACGAGAAAGTGTTTGGATTTGAACCTTTTCCGCCACCATAAATGCCGAATAGAAACCAAGTCCAAAATGACCAATGATTTGTTCAGCTCCTTCTTTTCCCTCATACTGTTTCACGAATTCTTCAGCACCAGAAAAGGCAATTTGGTTGATATATTTATCGATTTCATCGGCTGTCATGCCAATGCCTCGATCGCGAATCGTCAGTGTTTTTTCGATCGCATTCAAGATCACTTCAACCTTTAACTCACCCAACTCACCTTTAAATTCACCATTTGCAGCTAAAACACGTAGTTTTTGAG
>CAMBMC010000179.1 GCA_945868555.1 Chitinophaga pinensis
ATCATACTCGCCAATTTTGTAATTGCCCAAGATTTAAACCCGTATCATTATATGATTAAAGGGCTTGTAAAACAAAATTTTAAAATGGTCCAAGAACATCGCTATGATGCAGTTTTAAAAGGTATTTCTAATGTAAAACTAGAGCATACATTTGCAGGTGATAATAGTCTGGGCGGCACACGTCGTGATAAAGAAAGCTTGAGAAGGTGGTTCGAACGAGTAGGAACTGTGCTTCCAGACCTTATATTCGAAGTTACAGACATTGAAGTAAAAGGTACGCCAGCTAAAACGCTCGTAATGGCTAGATGGACCGCTTCATGTGTTTTGTTAAATGGGCAACCCTACATAAACAGAGGTGTTCATTTTATCACATTGAAATGGGGAAAGGCAGTTAAATTTGATGTTTATGAGGATACTCAAACCGTGACGCTTGGCTTAGACATCCAATTTCACGAAGGTATAAAAGAAGCAAAAGCACAAAAAATTGAAAGTTGAGTTTGTAAGGAATACTTTCATTAACGAACTACCTATACTTCCCCTCGTACTTCTCGTACAGCGCTTTTTGTGAGTTGTCCAAAGACATGAACACCCCATTGATCATTGCAAGGATAAGGTTGTTGCTGCGCATGTCCAAGGCGGAACCGGTTGACACAAAGAGTGTCGCAGATTTTCCTTCCTCTACGCTGCCGTAGTCTTTGTCGATGCCCAAGATCTTACAGGCCGATAAGGAAATCGCCGCAACCGCTTGTTCTTCGGTCAATCCATAGGCCATGGCTGTACCTGCCTGAAAAGGAAGGTTGCGTGCGTTCATGGCTTCCATATCGCCTTCGTTTTGGAGGCAAAAAGGAACACCAGCTTGCTGCAAAAGGTAAGGCAATTTGAAGGGTTGATCTACGGCATCTTCTTCGCGCTCTGGCAAGGAGTGAATGCGTGTCACCATGATGGAGAATCCGGCATCGATCAACTGCTTGGGAATCAAATAAGCGTCGTTCCCGCCAATGATCACAGGGTATTTGAAGTCAAAACGGTTGGAAAAACTAATAATGTCGAGCAGCTGCTGGATGTCGTTGGCATGAAAATACACGCGCTTTTTGCCGTCGAAACAGGCTTTCATCGCATCGAGACGCCCATCCTTTTGAAGGGAAGCATCCAATTTAACGTAGGCCTCAGCCATGTCAAAGAAGGCCATCATTTCGCGCTTTTGAACTTCATAATCTTCGCTGCGCTTTCTCCCCGGCTCACCCCAAGTTCCTTGTGTGCTGGATGGCCAATTCACATGGATTCCATCGTCCTTGGCTACTGTGGCGTCTTCCCAGTTCCAGCCGTCGGTCGTCATCACCGAAGAGGTACCAGAGATTGATCCGCCGCGTGGGGTGGCTTGAGTGATCAGTATGCCATTGGTGCGCACCGTGCTGATGACCTTGGATTCTACGTTGAATGCAATTTGTGCGCGAACATGTGGATTGAAGATACCTACTTCGTTGTAATCCCTCGTGGCGCGAACTGCATCAATTTCGGTTAGTCCCAAGGTTGAGTTCGGCGCGACAAAGCCAGGATACATGTGCTGTCCTTGCAGGTCGATGATGGTGTCCCATTCTTCGGGCTTGTAGGTATAGGCCAAGGAATTTTTTACCAAAGTGATTTTTCCGTTCTTCACGCCAACGAGCGCACTTTCGAGGACTTCACCCGTTCCGATGTGGAGGTAGCCATTCAAGAGGAGCACTGATTTTCCATCGGCTTGCGCAAATAGGTTTACGGCCGTAAGAACCAAACTGAATACAAGTATAAATTTCATCATTCGTTCTGCTTAATGGGTGTTTTCTTCTTCAGATCCTTCTTCACCAAGGGTGTCGCAATGGTAATGGCGGCTGCGCTTTTTAAAGAAAGGTTTGGCTGGCTCTCCGCGCTTGTTGGCGTCGAGCATCTTTGAAATGATTCTTGCTTTTTCGGCTTGATTCCGCGCATTGCGTTCGACTTCTTTTTGGGCATCGTAAAGCACTACACCATCTACCAAGGTCATTTGTACGATCGCTTGGATGCTCAATGGATTGTCTGACCACAATACGATATCGGCATCTTTACCAACTGTAACACTCCCCATGCGTTGGTCTAAGTGCAACAATTTCGCCGGGTTCAAGGTCACCATTTTCCAGGCCTCAATTTCCGACATCCCTCCGTATTTCACAGCTTTTGCCGCTTCCTGGTTCAGGCGACGTCCCATCTCGGCATCGTCTGAATTGATCGACACCACGACCCCTTGGTCCGCCATCATTTTAGCATTGTAAGGAATGGCATCATTCACCTCGAACTTGTAGGCCCACCAATCGGAAAAAGTTGATCCTCCAGCGCCGTGAGCGGCCATTTTATCTGCGACTTTATAGCCCTCAAGGATGTGCGTGAAGGTGTTGATTTTAAAGCCCATGGAGTCCGCTACATGCATGAACATATTGACTTCCGATTGAACATACGAATGGCAGGTTATGAAACGCTCCGAACGGAGGATTTCCGCAAGCACTTCCAGTTCTATGTCTTTGGCAGGTTTCTCAGTGCGAACCGTATCTTTTTTGTAGGCCTCCCAAGAGTCCATGTAACGACGAGCTCGTGTAAAGGCATCGATGTACACTTGTTCTACTCCCATGCGCGTCTGTGGAAAGCGCACGGTGCTTTGATCGCCCCAGTTGGCTTGTTTCACATTTTCCCCCAAAGCAAACTTGATGAATTTCGGCGCATTGTCAATCAGCATCTCATCGGGTGTAGATCCCCACTTCAGTTTGATCAAAGCCGACTGACCCCCAATGGGATTTGCCGAACCATGTAGAAGTTGCGCAGCTGTCACCCCTCCCGCCAACTGACGGTAAATGTTAATGTCGTCCGGATTCACCACATCGCCGATACTTACTTCAGCGGTAATCGCCTGACCTCCTTCGTTCACACCTCTCGAAATGGCAATGTGCGAATGCTCATCAATGATGCCCGATGTCAGGTGCAAACCTTTGGCATCAATCACTTTTGCACCAGCTGGAATGACAAAATTTCCTGTTCCGACAAAGGTGATTTTTCCTTTGTTCACGAAGACCGTGGCATTTTTAAGATTTCCTTGTTGATCATTGGTCCAAACTGTGGCATCGCGGAATACAATCAATTCCTCTTGAGGTACGGCTTCATTTCCGAAGGCCATATTGGGGTACCACACCTTTCCGTTTAGACTATTTTTCTTCTCTTCTTCCTTTGATTTCGCAGCATCTCCTCGTCCATTTCGGACGGCTGACCAACGGATCCAACGTCCATCGGGCAACATGCCATCTCCTTCAAAGATGCCCAGTCTTGAGTTCACCTTTCCATGTAGAATTACGCTTCCGTTCAATTTTTCGTCCGACAGATTGAACTGCAATGTAATGTCTTCACCAATCAATTCGACAGCTACTTTAGGGGAAAGGGTATCGTAAGTGATGTTGTTTTTACGATCGAAAATCTTTTTGACCTCTTTGATGCTCGCTTCCGGTTTTTCACGATCGCCTTTGAACTCCATTGGAAACTGCATCCCTTCAATATAAAGGTTATAAATTCCACTGATGTCGTGTGCTTGAAGGACTTTCAATTCGTTGCGTTTTCCAAGCATCCAACTTTCAGTCAGTACCGCATTTTCCGTGAAGGGGTCTGCCGACCAAATGGTGAAACTTGCGCGTTTTCCGTTCTCTAATGTCCCCACTTGATCGGATACATTCAACATTTTTGCTGGTTCGATGGTCAAGGCACCTAAGGCATCTGAAACACTTAATCCACGATCAATGGCGAGGCGAAGATTTTTCCAAAAGGCTTCTGGACTCTTTACCCCAGCGGAGGTCAAGGCCATTGAAATTCCTTTTTGCTGCACCAAAGCTGGATTCGACGGCGCCAACTCCCAATGCTTCAAATCGGAAAGCGGTATTTGCCGCACGATGTAGGGATCATTCACCTGAAAGGCATCTGGGAAATTCAAAGGGATAATCACTGGTCGTTTCAGAGCCAAAATTTGGTCCAAGGCGGCGTATTCATCTCCCGACCCGAGGTACATTGCCGACAACTGAAACTCATCCGAAATTTTTGCCAAACGCAAGATTTCCCATTTGTCTGTCGTTTGAAAAAGTACCGGCAAACGCTTTTGCGCAGAAAGTGCTTCGAGAGAAAGATTGGTAGAGGTATGTTTTTGTGTGTACGCTTCAAGGTCATAAAATGCCTGACGAATCAAGGCGATAGATCCCATTTGTGACGACGGATAGGTTTGACGTGAAATCCCTTTGTCGAAGGTTATGACAGATGCAGCATCCGCCACCAAGATTTGACTTTGTGGATTTTCTAATCCCAAGGAAACCAAAGCGCCTGTTCCGCGAAAAATTCCATCGTTCACGTGCGTCAGTGCAATCCCGAATCCCATATTGACCAAGGCCTCATAGGCTTTCGGTTGAATGGTAAATTGATCCGCTGCTCGGACTTCAGGATGCACCGCTTCGTTCCAGTAATAGGCTCCTTTGTTGCTGCTTTCCAATTGCGGTCGGCCCGAACGCTCATTGGACGGCGATGGTGCGGTCGTACCTGCAGAAGACCACGTCTCGATGAAAGCAGGAAGAATGGTGCGTCCCTCGCAATCAATTTCAAGCGCACCAGCAGGAACAATGACCAACAAGCCAGCATCCAAGATGCGATCACCTTGAATCAGCAAGGTACCTTTCTCAATGACCCTGTCTGGTGAAACAACGATTCGAGCGTTTCGCAGGGCAATGATGGGTGCTTCAGACGGTGCAAGTCCATTCAATGGGACAGTTTGCGCGCTTGCAATGACCGAAAATAGAACCGAAAACAGGAGTGCTATTCGCATGGATATAGATTAAAATTTGGGTGTGTAAAATTACGGAAAATCAATGGACTTTGAAATCTCCGTGTGCATCGATGCGTTTTTGCGTATTTTTGTAAAAAATCAAAAGAATGGAAATCCTAAAATACGCACACTCTGGCCTTCGTTGGGTCGTTCTAGCTTTACTGATCGGAGCAATCATCAATGCAATTACTGGCAAATCGAGAACCTACGAGAAGAAGGACAAGATGCTGAATCTTTTTGCTATGGTCTTTTTGCACATCCAGTTATTGCTTGGATTGGTACTGTATTTTATTAGTCCTCGCGTTAAGTTTTTTGATGGATGGATGAAAGAAGCCAGTTTCCGTTTTTACGGCATGGAACACATACTCATGATGGTCATCGCTATTGCTCTTGTGACTATTGGTTACAGCAAATCAAAAAAACAAAGTGTTCCAGCGAAGAAATTCAAAACAATTACCTTGTGGTATACCATCGCTTTGCTTATCATCATCGCCGCTATTCCGTGGCCATTCCGCGAAGCACTAGGAGGAAAATGGTTCTAAGAAATTCCTTTCTAGCACTCTGCATTGCTTTCTTGTTGCACGCCTGTTCGGGTGAAAATTCTGTGAAAGAAAGTTCAGAAGAGGAAACCCTGCCAGCCACTGAAAATAAGCTTGGTCAGAAATTGTTTAGCGAAAATTGTGCGCAATGCCATGGAAATGATGGAAAATTGGGGGCGTCTGGCGCCTCTGACTTGAGTGCTTCTGTATTGAATGCTCCAGAATTAACAAAAGTCA
>CAMBMC010000180.1 GCA_945868555.1 Chitinophaga pinensis
TACGGACTCGGATAAGATGCTGCGCTAATGCTTCCATCATTGCTCGGATCTGCCACACGCAAGCTCAATGGGTCTGCAAAACGCTGCACACCATCGATGTAATATTGGTACCCGTATTGAGTATCGGGCTGAAGTCCATCGAGTTGAATCCACCAGGTCTTTAAATCCTGTGACAGGTTCATGTGATAGGCCAAACTTGGGGACCATCCATTGAAGTCACCAAGTACATAGATGTTATTTTTTTCTGGTGCGTAAAGCTTCAAGATCACCGTATTCTGATCAACATAATTTAATCCGTTGAGCAGACCTGCCGGTGGATCAATAAGCGTTGGTTGTGGATTGACCACGATGAGTACTGAATCGGTAATCACGTCTATGCCGTTATCGGCGGAGAAACGAATCCAGTGTTCACCTGGAGTATTCACTGTATAATTTTGAGACAACAGTGCAGCCGAAGCTGAATTCGCAATCGGAACGTTGTTGTCTGTAAAAGTCAAGTTTGCATTTTGATTGCTTTTTCCTACGAGTGGCACTGAAGCCCCGAGGTTGACAGCCATCACATTTTCAGGGGAAAAGATTTTTGCGAGAAATCCCGCTGAGGCTGGATACACATCGTAGTAGATGTCGGACCCATCGGCAGATCGGCCAACCGTTGTTCCAGCTGAATTGCGGAACACGAAGGCCATTTTTTCAACGACAGTAGCCGCTGGAAAGCCATAAAATACATCCATGTCGACCGTAATCTGGTGGATGTTGTTTCCAAGGTTAGTCATTTGAACACTGGCATCTGCCGTTCCCCAAGTACCTTGAACAAAAAGCCAATTGCTTAAAGAAGTGCTTTGATCAGTAATCAATCCCATGTGCGCATATACCGTGCTTGTTCCGAGCAAAGCGGCATTTCCTTCAGCTGCGTTGTACGTGATGGTCACGACATCATTCACAGTTGGAAAGGCTGGACTCACATCCAAAATTTGAGCTGAATACGAACCTGTGAAACACAGAGCAGTGATCAACGAAAGGTTTTTGAAAAGGCGCATGGGTAAAAGGTTTAGTGCAAAGAAAACCCGGACACTAGGCCCGGGTTAACCAATAAGTTATGTCAGATTACTTAACAATTTTTCCTGTAACTGTGCTTTCGCCAGCTTGTACAGAATAGATGTAAGTTCCTGCATTCAACGTAGCAGTGTTTACTGCAGCAGATGATTGATTGGAAACTGTTGTTGTAGAAACAACTTTACCAGTAAGGTCAAACAAAGTGATTGTTACATCGTTTGTTCCGTTCAATGCAAATGTAAATGTTGCAGTTTCGTTCACTGGGTTTGGTGTAACAACAACATTGTTGATTGCTGTTTCAGGCAAGCTAGCAACACAAGCTGTACACGCATCCCATGCATAACACAACGTTATGTTTTGAGAAGGAACAACCAATGTACGGTTGATGTTACCAGAACCGTCGTCAACACCACATCCACCAGTAGCGATTGTGTTTGCTGGATCTGTTCCTTCGTTTGTTCCCCAGTCACCGTTTACAAATTTGTAGTACTGAGTAGCACCAACTGAAGCAGTAGGGTAAGTTACGTCGATTGACCAAATACCATTTCCAAGATCTGTCATTGCAGAAGCAGCATCAGCAGGAGTCCAATCAAGCACTGTTGCGCCATTTGATGTGAAGTTACCACCAACACGAATTCCGTTTGCATTTAGGGTGTTACCCGCAGCAATGTAACCATTGATGTCAACTTGATACGTTACAGTCACTTGCGCGTAAGAAGCAATACTCAAACCGAGTACTGAAAGAATAGTAAAGATTTTTTTCATATTAAATAGTTTAATTGTTTCGACAATATTACAATAAAATTTACTTAGTGTCATTATGACATTTATTTTTTTTCTTTAACCGTGATTATTTTTTTCTGCGTACCTTCGAAAAAACTATTTTCTAACGCACATGAATGAACTAATTCAAGGGTTCAGCGACCAGATCCTGACCACTGCAAATGACGCAAACGCGCTCGATTTTAAAGGAAACAACGCGAAATTCGATTCAATTCTTTTTACTGGTTTAGGTGGTTCGGGAATTGGACTTAAGTTGATGCTCGATTGGACAAGTGCTTCACGCACAGTTCCTGTCATTTTAACTCAAAATTATACTTCACCAAATTTTGTTGGTAAAAATACACTCGTCATCGCTTCGTCTTATTCTGGAAACACAGAAGAAACGATCTTCACATTGAAGGACTGCATGGAGCGTGGTGCACAAATCGCCGGAATTACTTCAGGTGGGAAATTGGAAGGCATTTGCAACGATCATGGCTACAGCCTTTTGAAAGTGCCAGGTGGATTGCCGCCACGCGCTGCTTTGGGGTATTCCATAGCTGCGCTAGCGCGTATGCTTGATGCTTACGGTGTCACAGAAGGTTTTACCGCACGCATCACCGATGCTGCGAATCAATTGACAGAAATGTCAGAAGCCATCAATACGCTTGCACGCAAGGTAGCGACAGAAATCGTAGGAAAAAATATCGTTTTCTACGCGGAAGCGCCTTATGAGGGATGTACCATTCGCGCAAAACAACAACTGAACGAAAATTCAAAGTTGCTTTGCCGTTGCCATGTGATTCCGGAAATGAACCACAACGAACTCGTAGGTTGGGGCTGGGGAACAGACAATGATGCAGCGATCTTCTTCGAAAATAGCGACATGCACCCACGCAACAAACGTCGTTTTGAATTGACGCGTGAAGTTGTTGAAACAAAAACACCACACATCTTTGATATCAAAGCTCCAGCAGGTGATCCAATTCTTCAAAGTTTGTACTTCATCCATTTTGCGGATTGGTTGTCTTACCACCTTGCTGTAGATAGCAAAACAGACATTTACGACATCAAAGTGATCGATCATTTGAAGTCTGAATTGGATAAGATCTAATTCGATTTTCGAATACATTTTGGAAAGGAAATACCGCTTGGTGTTTCCTTTTTTTGTGCCTTACAAGTTGAAACAATCTTTATGTTTTTTCGTCTAAAAAACACGTAATATTGACCCATGAAAATTTGTACTGCGCTGTTCGTATTTTTTTGTGCCTTTCACACCTCCGCGCAAACCTATTTTATCCATGACTCATTTACCGGTGAAGCCATTCCCTTTGTAAAAGTTCGGCCATCGACGGGTGAACCATTTTTGGCGGATCTTGATGGCGCTATTCATTTCACTTCACTCCCAGAAACCGTTGAACTTCGAGCGGGAGGTTACCGCGATACCATTGTTTCGTTAGCGACACTATCGGACAGTATTTTTCAGATGCAGCCCTATGTGCAATTCATTCAAGAAGTACGTGCCATAGCGGGTGAAAATCCAGCACACCGTATCATCAACATAGCCATTGCCAATCGAAAGAAAAACAATCCCTTGGAGAATGATGCCTTTCGCTACGAGAGCTACAGCAAATTTATTTTTGATGTGAACCGTGATGGCATCGAGGGATTTTTAAAAGACACGAGCAAGGCGACTCCAGGTAATTTTCTTGATCAACAACACATCCTGATCCTAGAAAGTGCCTCCACACGCACCTTCATCCCACCAGCGCACGACAAGGAGGAAATCACCGCCTACAAAGTCTCAGGGTTTAGCGATCCTGCCCTTTCGACCTTTGCGAATGAACTGCAGTCCTTCAGCTTCTATGAAAATCAGTTCAACCTGCTCGGAAAAACGTACATCAATCCAATCGCCTTTGGGGGAACAAAGCGATACGTCTTCGTATTGGAGGACACAACCATCATCAATCGCGACACTACCTTCACCATCTATTACCGTCCTCGGACTGGAAAAAACTTCGATGGCATGACAGGACGCTTGTACATCAACACCAATGGGTACGCCATTGAAAAGGTAACGGCCAAGCCCTACCTCGATACTTTGGGGACACCCATTACCATCGTTCAAGAATATGCCTTTGTGGATGGGAAGAAATGGTTTCCGTCAAAACTCAGCACTGAAATCGAACTGCGCTCCTTGCCTATCTTGCTCAAGGCCAAAGACAGTACAATCGTCTCTACCTTTCTTGAAGGACGGGGAAGCACCTATATCAAAGAGGTGGAAATCAATCCCGAAGGACTGCGTAAGCGAGACTTTAGCAATGTGACCGTGATCACACATGAAGACGCCAATGCCGCTAAGGAAGAGACCTGGGACAGTCTGCGCGTGTATCAAATTTCCGAAAAGGAAAAACGCACCTACACCGTGATCGACAGCCTCTCAAAAGCAGAGCATCTCGATGAACGCTTGACTATGCTTTCCAGTTTAGCGGAAGGAAAAGTACCAGTGGGAGCCTTGGCTTTGGACCTCACTCGACTCCTCGACTTCAATTACTACGAGCGCTACCGTTTTGGAATCGGTCTAGAAACCTCCAAAAAAACACTGAAAAATGCGGTAATCGGCGGATACTACGGCTGGTCAACCGGCGATCGAACCAATAAGTTTGGCGGCTACTCGACCATTCACCTTTCCCGCAAGCACGGCATTAAACTCGATCTGCGCTACCAGCAAGATTTGTTAGAACGCGGAGGAACGAACTTCATCAAAGACGCCTTTAACCTCAACTCCACTTCCGTGTACCGTGATTTGTTCATCACCAACATGGAACGACAGCGCTTGGGGGAAGTCGCATTTTCAGCGAACGTGTTGCCCAACTTAAAAATGACACTGATTGGCAACTACCAGCGCATTTGGTATACGGGAGGCTATCAATTTTACCCGAACGGCATCGCTACATCCTTTCCCTTGTCCGATGTGGATCTCGCAGAAACGGGCATTGAGTTCAACTGGAACATTGGCGAGAAAGTGATGCTGCTGGGTGACAAGCGCATTTCCAAAGGGACCAAATACCCGAAGATTCGGGTGCGCGCAGTCAAAGGATGGAAAGGCATTTTCGAATCCGATTTCGACTACTACCGGTTCAATGCGGAGATTCAACAGAACATCAGCATCCGCGGCTTAGGCACCTTTGTTTGGACCCTTCAAGCCGGACAAACGATAGGTGATGTTCCCTTATTTCTGATGCACAACGGAAATGGGACGCGCAGAAACTGGATGATTTCAGCACCCAACACCTTTGAGACCATGCTGCCATCAGAATTCTACCAGCAACGTCAGGCGGCATTGTTCACACGACTCACCTTCTACAGCATCAAGACCGGCAAGAAATGGACACAGCCGCAGTTTGCCTTACACCATGCGATGGGTTATGGTGACATGGCCAACACGAATCTACACTCCATCACTTTCAAGACCATGGACAAGGGCTTTTTCGAGGGTGGATTGATCATCAACAACCTGATCACTTCCAGCGCTTCAGGAATTGGGATTGGCGTCTTTTACCGTTACGGAGCTTATGCGAACAGCGACTGGAAACAGAACATAGTGCCGAAGTTGACGTTGTCGGTGAAAATGTGAGGAGGAAATGAATTACGAATGTCGAATTACGAATTACGAATTACGAATTTTCCGCTCTCACATCTTGTCCCAATACTACGGAACTCCTTCCACTCTATTTTTACTGGGGTGCGACAGCAAACTAGCCAAGAAATAAGAATTAGGTTTT
>CAMBMC010000181.1 GCA_945868555.1 Chitinophaga pinensis
TCTCGAATGATCACTGAAAATCATTTGTCGCGCATGATTGCAGCAGGAGTGTCTGTGATCTCCTCTGGAGCGAATGTCCCCTTTGCAGACCCTCAAATTTTCTTCGGTCCTATTGCGGACAAAGCAGATGAGTCCATTTCCCTGATACCCGACTTCATTTCCAACTGTGGAATGGCGCGCGTATTCGCATACCTCATGAGCAATGACCTGCACACCATCAGTGATGAAGGAATTTTTAACGATGCAAGTGAAACTATTTTTTCTGCTTTAAGTAAAACACACGCCAGACATACTGAAAATACAGGAATTGCGAAGGAAGCTTTCGCTATTGCCTTGGATCAGCTGGTATAATGCCTAACCTAAAATAAATTAATAACTAAAACCAAAATCAAATGTTATCAGTAGTTGTTTTAATCTTCGTCCTCGGATACGTCGCCATTACGATGGAACACACCCTTAAAATGGACAAACTTATCCCTGCCTTATTAATGATGTGTCTATCATGGGCTGTAATTGCCTTTGGTATTGATGGATTTAAGCAATGGTTTGATCCACATAGCAGCCAAATAATGGAAATTGGTTCCTTTGACCATGAAACGCGGATGATGTTGTTGGAAGGAACGCTTTTGCACCACTTTGGTAAAACTTCTGAAATCTTGATTTTCTTGATGGGCGCTATGGCTATCGTTGAAATGATTGATTATTTCGAAGGATTTGGAGCCATCAAGCGTTTGATTAAAACACGCAGCAAGCGCAACTTGCTTTGGATCATTTCTTTTCTTGCTTTCTTCTTGTCTTCCATCATTGACAACCTTACGGCAACAATTGTGTTGATTACCATACTTCGTAAAATTGTTCCGAATCAAACAGACCGAATGTGGTACTCAGGTTTCATCATCATCGCTGCAAACGCAGGTGGTGCTTGGACACCAATTGGAGATGTAACAACAACCATGTTGTGGATGGCTGGAAAAGTGACGACTGGAAAATTGATGCTATTACTTGGAATTCCTTCATTGTTGAACATTCTTGTTCCTTTGGCGATTGGATCATTCTTGCCTGCATTCAAAGGAGAAGTTGCTGAAATTGAAGAAACAGAAAGTGGCAACAAATACGGTGGATTGATGTTATATCTCGGACTTGCTTTGGTGGTATTCGTTCCGGTGTTTAAAACAGTAACACACCTGCCTCCATACATCGGGATGATGTTATCCCTTTCCATCTTTGCGATTGTAGCAGAGGTGCTCTCAAAACGTTCAATTTCATTCACGAATCCAGATGCACACGATGTGAAAGGACCAACTATGCATTCATTGGGTCGCATTGAAATGCCGTCTGTATTGTTCTTCTTGGGAATCTTAATGACTGTAGCTGCCATGGAATCCTTGGGGATCATCTTCAACTTTGGCGAACAAGTGAGCAGCAACATCTCTGAAAACCTTTTCGTTACTCTTCTCGGTGCTTCGTCCGCTGTGATTGACAACGTTCCACTTGTTGCGGCAAGTATCGGTATGTTTCAAGATGCACCAGATGCCAACGTTTGGCACTTCATCGCTTACGCAGCAGGAACAGGAGGCTCAATGCTCATCATCGGCTCTGCAGCAGGTGTTGTAGCTATGGGAATGGAGAAAATTACATTCTTCTGGTTCTTAAAAAATATCACCTTACTTGCTGTTCTTGGTTACTTAGCTGGTATCGGTGCGTTCTTATTAATGGTTTAAATTATCCACTTAAAAAATTGTACTCATGTTTCACTTTTTGAATATCCCTCTTCAGATTGACGCTCCCGGAGCAGCAGCAAAAACAGTTGATTCTGTTTCCAAAGATGTTCCTCTTTGGGAAATCATTGATCAATCCAATGCAGGTATTGGATGGTTGATCAACCTCATCCTTTTGATCATGTTTGGCTACACGATTTTTGTGTTTGTTGAACGCTATCTTGCATTGAGCAAAGCATCCAAAGGAGAGGCAAACTTCATTGATCGAGTAAAAGAAAAACTTTCTGAAGGGAAGATCAATGAAGCGAAGGACATGTGTAAAAACTCTACTAGTCCAATCGCCCGTATGTTGCTGAAAGGCATTGAGCGTATTGGTGCTGCGAAAAATGAAAGCATTGCTGCAACGATCGAAAATACTGGGAAGTTTGAAATTCTTCGTTTGGAACAACGCCTGAATTTCTTGGCTACAGCTTCAGGTGCAGCGCCAATGATTGGATTCCTCGGAACAGTTGTCGGGATGGTTGTCGTTTTCATCGACCTACAAAATGCAACGTCTCTTGAATTGAAAATCATCGCACCGGGAATCATGACAGCAATGATCACAACCGTTGAAGGTTTGATCGTTGGGATTATCGCATTCATGGGCTACAATTACTTGATTGGAAAAATTGGGAAGGTGGTGTACCAAATGGAGAATGCGGCACTTGAATTTATGGATGTATTGAATCAACCACAGAAATAAGGACGAACATGGATTTTAGTTCAAGAAATAAAGTAAAGGTAGAAGGCGGCATGGCATCCATGACTGACCTTGTCTTCCTTTTGCTGATTTTCTTCATCATCATGAGCTTGATGTCGAACAATCAAACCCCTATTGATCTTCCTGAAGCGAAAGAAGAACTACCTACCTCTACTGACCCCGTTCCAGCTACCGTAATTGTAACGGAAAACAACGAATACGTTGTTATGCCTGGCGGTGACATGAAAAAACCAATGTCATTTGATGAAATCAAAGAACTTGCTGCGCAAGCTGTTCAAGAATCAGGTAAATCAAAGTTGAAAATCGCTGGTCACAAGGATGCAAGTTATGAAGCTGTATTTCAAGTTTTAGCGCTTGCTCAAGCCAATGCTTGGGATCCTGTTTTGTCGTACGAAAAATAAGCTAGATTATGACTGCTGCATCTATTCCACCTGTTGTATTGCCGAAACACCGAAATACCGGTATCGCGGTAGCTGTGGGCTGTGTGCTTTTGGCGCTTCTGATCTTGTTCATTTTCACTTTTGAGATGGCAGATCCACCACCGCGTGAGATTCCGATGAACACAACGACCTCATTAACCGACCTGGAGATCAAAGACCTCAAGATTGAAACGGGCGGTGCTGGAGGAGGAACTCCATCCAATGACCCGATTCACGAAGTAACACCGCAGACGGAAAAAATTCTGACGCAAAAAAAGAATTCTAAATCATCTTCAAATACTGGAGAGTCGAACAAAACCAACGCGAACAACCATACGAATACAGCGACTACCACTTCTCAGAATGATGATCCATTCGCAACAGGTGGTGAAGGCGGTGGCGAAGGCGGCGGACGTGGAGGTAAGTTTGGCAAGGACAATGGCAATAACGATGGGAAAGGAAATAGCGATCCAAAAACACGGATTCGTCAGAATGACCCTAATTTTGACAATATTGAAGTAGAACGAGTCATTCGTGTCAACTTGCAAATGACCATTGATGAAAATGGTCAAATTGTAACTGCGCGCTCAACTTCGAAAACAACGACCACAGACCAACGGATTATCAATCGCGTGATTAGCGAGGTAAAGCGTCAAGTGCGTTACAACAAAGACCCTGACACATCGCCAGTTACGGTGTATCTTACTGTTGAGCTCGAACCAAAATAAGGTGTATCAAGAATCACTGAATTGGCTTTTTAGTCAGTTTCCTTCGTATCAAAATAGTGGCGCAAGTGCCTATAAACCTGATCTCGGAAACATCCGTCAGCTCTGTGCTTTCTTCGACAATCCACAAGAGAAATTAAAACTCATTCACGTTGCGGGCACCAATGGCAAAGGTTCGGTCTGTAGCATGCTCTCCTCGATCCTCACTGAATCAGGTGAAAAAACAGGACTATTCACCTCACCTCACATCCATGATTTTCGGGAACGCATTCGCATCAATGGAGAAATGATATCCGAGGAGGAGGTTGTATCCTTTTGCGAAACTCTGCGTACTTCAAACCTTGATTTCGAGCCTTCCTTCTTTGAAATCACTTGCTGCATGGCACTGGTGCATTTTCAAAAGAACTCCTGCAGCATCGCTGTCATCGAAACAGGACTTGGAGGACGTTTAGACGCCACCAACATCATTATACCAATACTCAGTGTCATCACCAACATAAGTTTGGAGCACACGCAATTCTTGGGCAATGATTTGCCTTCCATTGCGAGAGAAAAAGCGGGAATCATCAAACCACATGTTCCCGTTGTTATTGGACGAACAATTACCGCTACGCAGGAAGTTTTTCAATCAAAAGCAAATGAAGCTCAAGCGGAAATCATTTTTTGTGATGCATTGCCCCTACCCGATTCGTCTTCGATGCCTCTATTGGGTACTTATCAGCAAGAAAACGTTCGAACGGTTTATGCTTCGGTCGACGTGCTCAATCAACATGGATTTGACATCTCGAATTCGCACATTCACCAAGGATTAGAAAATTTAAAAAGAAACACAGGGATTTTTGGCCGAATGGAGGTCATTCAAAGAAATCCATTGATCATCTTAGATGTTTCTCACAACGAAGAGGGCATTCGATCCACCTTGGAGTACATTCAATCGGAAAATAAAGGTCAACTCTATTTAATCTACGGCAGCAGCGCAGACAAAGATCTTCAGTCCATCTTACCACTCTTCCCAAGCCATGCGCATTTGGCATTGTGCGCATTCAGCAATGCACGAAGTCTTTCAAGCGAGGAATTGAGTGGCATTGCGGCATCCATCAATCCTGCACCAAGATCTTACGCCAATATTCATCTCGCATTGGCTGAGACAAAAAAACTGGCCACCGAAAAAGATACGATTTTGGTTTTCGGGAGTTTTTTCTTGATCAGCGACTATTTTAGTTGATTGCGTTCAGGATAAAAAAAAAAGACTACAACATCTTAATAGTGAATTATCTAACGATAATTTTTTTATTCACTATGACAGAATTGCTTTCAATGTTTAACCAGTACAAACCTGGGCTAAGGTTTTCAGGAATTTTAAACTCTAAGTGAATTAATTTTTCCTGAAGGATTAATTTTCCATTAGGGTCTATTAATTTAAGTCGCGCGCCATCTTCAATTCCGTCAAACATTAACTTATTGCCTGCTTTAATCGGATTGGGATAAACCGACAATGACTTTTCCGTCACCTCATCATTTCCTAGGTCACTCGTGATATTGATATTGTCAACATAAATGTTATTTCCCCAATGTCCATCATTTCTGAAGGCCACAATTACTTTCTCTTCGTTCACAAAAGAAGATAGACTGATATTTTCTGTACGCCATTGGGTGGCCGTTGGGATAAAATAATTTGAACTGTTGGGCGCAGTGCCTAAGGTCGCACCACCTTTCAGGAACATGCTGGTAAATGTTGCTCCACAATCGGTCGATACAAGTACTTCGAGTGTGTCCGAATATTGTCCTCCATATTGAGAATAAGCAACATCGAATGATAGTGAAAGCGTTGACATGCCCAAGGTCGAAAACGGAATATTCATATCGTCATCAGTTCCTTGAGAATCATAATCAAAATTGTTGAACA
>CAMBMC010000182.1 GCA_945868555.1 Chitinophaga pinensis
CTTCGCGGAAGGTCAACGTCGGTACATAGAAACGTTCTCGGCTTATGCCCGTCAATTTCTCGGAGGATTGGAACGTCCTGATGTGGATAAAATTGAAGGCTTGAGTCCTGTAATTTCCATCGAACAAAAAACTGTCTCACGTTCACCCCGATCAACGGTGGGAACCATCACAGAAGTATATGATTTCATGCGTTTGCTTTTTGCGCGTGTTGGAACGGCTTATTCGTATGAGTCGGGTGAACGAATGGTGAAATATTCGGACGAGCAAATTGTAGATTTGATCCTTCAGCATTACGAGGGAAAGAAAGTCATTTTGTTGGCTCCACGCATTAAAGGAAGAAAAGGACATTACCGCGAATTGTTTGAACAAATTGCCAAAATGGGTTTCACGAAAGTGCGGATCGACGGCCAAGTGAAGGACATTGAACGAGGAATGCGCCTAGACCGCTATAAAGTGCATGACATTGAGTTTGTCATTGACCGTCTTCAGATCAATGCAAACGACAGAAAGCGAATTTATGATTCAGTGCTAACCGCGATGCGACATGGGTCAAAAGCAATGATGGTGATGGAGCACGAATCAAATGCCGTTCGCCATTTTAGCCGTTTGCTGATGTGCCCAAGCACTGGTATTTCCTATCCCGAGCCAGAACCGAGTTTGTTCTCCTTCAATTCGCCGTATGGAGCATGCCAGAGCTGTAGTGGACTTGGTGAAGTGTCTGAGGCTGACATCGATAAAATTATTCCAGATGCAAAGCTTTCCGTGAAGAAAGGTGGTTTTGCTCCCTTAGGTGAATACAAGCGCACCTGGATTTTTGATAAAATTGGAGATTACCTTGCCCAAGAAGGCTACGATTTAAACACGCCCCTAGAGGAGATTTCCGAAGAAGTGATGAACGTGCTTCTCTATGGCAATGAGGACATGGAACGCACAAAGCGAAGCAACACCATTATATTCGAGGGGATCATTCACTTTGTTTCGCGGCACTCTGAGGAAAGTACAGCAGCCATTCAACGTTGGGCTTCGAGCTTCATGAATAAGAAAACGTGCAGCGTTTGTATGGGAACGCGCTTGAAAAAAGAAGCACATTATTTTAGAATCAACAATAAGAATATTGGTGAATTGGCGCTGATGGATTTGTCGGAGTTGGCACCTTGGTTTTCCACATTGGAGAGTCACTTGTCAAAGGACGAGAAATTCATTGCGGTAGAGATTCTGAAGGAAATAAATGACCGTCTTCGATTTGTTTTGGAGGTTGGTTTGGAGTACCTTACTTTACATCGTTCTGCCAAAACACTTTCTGGGGGTGAAGCGCAGCGCATTCGATTGGCCACACAGATCGGTTCCGAGTTGATGAATGTGCTTTATGTCTTGGACGAACCTTCGATTGGCTTGCATCAACGCGACAATACCAGACTGATCAATTCACTCAAACGACTTCGCGATGCTGGAAACAGTGTCATCGTTGTTGAGCACGACAAGGAAATGATTGAGGCGGCAGATTTTGTGGTGGATATCGGCCCCGGAGCGGGTGTAAATGGTGGACGCATCATGAATGCGTGTCCAGTAGACCAATTGCAGTCTGTCGATTCTTTGACAACAAAGTACCTGCGTGGAGAGCTGAAAATCGAAATCCCGAAGGAACGCAGAAAAGGCAATGGGAAACAACTCGTGCTCAAAGGCGCTTCAGGACACAATCTGCAAAATGTAGATTTGACCATTCCACTTGGTACATTCTCTTGCATTACGGGAGTGTCAGGCAGTGGAAAATCTACGCTGATCAACCATACCCTTTATCCCATCTTGTTGCAACACATCTACAACGGTGTGAAAAAGCCCTTGCCCTATAAGTCAATTGAAGGACTTGAGCACTTGGATAAGGTCATTGAAATTGATCAAAGTCCGATTGGACGAACGCCACGATCAAATCCAGCAACCTACACCAAGGTTTTTGATGAAATTCGATCCTTGTTTGCGTCACTTCCAGAAGCTCAAATTCGTGGCTACAAGGCAGGACGGTTTTCATTCAATGTTTCCGGTGGACGATGCGAGACCTGCAACGGCGGTGGACTGAAGTTGATTGAAATGAACTTCTTGCCAGACGTTTACGTGGAGTGTGAAACCTGCAACGGAAAACGCTACAACACAGAAACCCTTGAAGTGCGCTACAAAGGGAAGTCGATTTCCGATGTCTTGGACATGACCATTGAAGATGCGACACATTTCTTCGAGCCCATTCCTAAAATTTACCGTCCAATGGCCACGATGCAATCTGTAGGCTTGGGCTACATTAAAATAGGCCAACCCTCCACCACACTTTCTGGAGGCGAAGCGCAACGGATAAAATTGGCTTCCGAGCTGGCGAAGAAAAGTACAGGCAGCACCTTTTATATTTTAGATGAACCATCCACAGGACTGCATTTCGAAGACATTCGCTTACTACTAGGGGTGCTTCAACGCTTGGTCGATGAGGGGAATTCTGTCTTGGTCATCGAGCACAATTTGGACATCGTTAAAGTAGCGGACCATGTCATTGATGTAGGCCCCGAAGGTGGTAAACATGGTGGGATGATCATTGCGAAGGGAACGCCGGAAGAACTTGTGAAGAAGTTCAAGAAAAAGTCATACACGGCGAAGTATTTGGCGGAGGAGTTGTGACTTCTAGATTGAATAATAATTCCCATAAAATACAGGACTGCGGTCTTAAATGAAAATTTAAACATTCATAAATGGAAACACCAAATAAGTTTGAACTTATAACTGGTACCCCTTATGCTGACGATTTACAATAATCTCATTGCAGCAGAATAAAGAAATTGCCTTTGATACATTAAATGTGAATTTACATAACGAATTTATCTATGCAGATTTTCAATAATCATAAACATCTAACGAAACATTGTCTCTTGGCGTTGAACATCTAATAACAATAGTATATGTACTAAATTAATTGGTGTTTGTTCTAGATAATCGAGCTGTGTTCATGATGTATTTGACCGAATAAATAATAAAAAGTTTCTTCAAGATAAACCGCAAACATTGAGCATTTTGATATAAATATTAAAACATACTTTAGATAAACTTCTCATTACAATAATCTAGCAAAAAATCGCTGTTAAGATGTGTATAGTTTTGCAAGAAAAACTAACTATGAAATTTAAAATAGAAATTTTAGGGGTAATTGTATCATTTTTTGGGATATTATTTTACTCAAATGTTTTTAGTCAAAATTCAAAAACTATTCTTTCTGAAAAGTGGAAGTTTAGAAACTACGATAGCCCGGTCTTCTTCAAAACGAAATCAAAGACTGATAACCTAAGAAACGTATATGTTGTAGGTTCAACACTGAATTCACAGAATAACCGTGATTTAATAATTCAAAAATTAGATCCTGCTGGGAATTTAAAATCAGTTACTGGAAAACAAAAAGTGAAACTCTCCAAGTAAATCAGGGCTAGTCAAACTTCTTGAAAATCACACTGGCGATATGTCCTCCAAAACCAAAGGTATTGCTCATGGCATAGGTCATCTCCTTGGCTACACTTTTCCCCAATGGAAAATGGAAGAGGTCTTTAAAATCGGGCTCTATGTCTGTGGTGTTGATGGTCGCAGGAACTTGTCCTTCTTTCAAGGCCATCACACAAGCAATGGCTTCAATCGCACCTGCTGCTCCCAACAGGTGCCCCGTCATTGACTTCGTTGCGGAAACGGACAAGGATTGTCTTTCACCGAAGATTCGTTTTGCCGCAATTAACTCAGAATTGTCTCCCAAGTGGGTGGATGTCGCATGCATGTTCACATAATCGATTTGATCCGGAGAAATCCCTGCTTCTTCAAGTGCCTCATTCATGCCAAGCACTGCCCCATCACCTTCTGGGTGTGTACCCGTCAGGTGATACGCATCTGCAGCCATTCCACCGCCAACAACTTCTCCAAAGATGGTTGCTCCGCGTTGGATAGCATGGTCGTAATCCTCCAAAATGAGTGCGCCAGCTCCTTCGCCCATCACGAAACCATCGCGACTTACATCAAAAGGCCTGCATGCCGTCTCGGGAGAGTCGTTTCGGGTAGACAATGCCTTCGCAGAGGAAAATCCGCCAATGGCTGAATCGGTTATTGCCGCTTCAGAACCACCTGTGATGATCATATTTGCCTTCCCCCAACGGATGTAATTAAAGGCCTCAATAATGGCGGTATTCGAAGTGGCACAAGCAGATACAGGACAAAAGTTCACGCCGCGTAGTCCATATTTTATGGAAATGATGCCCGATGCAATGTCTACAAGAATGCGTGGAATAAAGTAAGGCGTAAAGCGCGGAGTTCCGTCACCCTCACAATATTCGGTCATTTGGTCTTGGAAAGTTTGAATCCCACCATTCCCTGATCCCCAGATTACCCCAATTCTGTCTTTGTTTAAGGTGTCAAAATCAATGTTTCCACTTTTCACCGCTTCATCCACGGCTACAAGTGCATATTGCGAGAAGGGATCGTATTTTCGCTGTTCCTTTCCGTCGAAATGAAGGGAAGCATCATAATTTTTTAGTTCACAAGCAAAAGTGACTTTAAATTTTGAGGTATCGAACTTTGTGATTGGCGCAGCTCCGCTAACACCATTCTTCATGTTGTTCCAATATTCCTCCACAGAATTTCCAATCGGAGTCAAGGCCCCAATTCCTGTGACCACTACGCGCTTCATTTTCATAAATCTCTTTTATGTACAGGGTTGGATTAAAGAAAGCCTAATTCTAACTTAGCTTCTTCACTCATCATGTCTCTGTCCCAGGGTGGATCAAAAACAATGTTCACTTTGGCTGAAAGGACGCCCTCCACCGTTGACACTTTATCTTCGACCTCTTTGGGCATGCTCTCCGCAACCGGACAATTGGGCGAGGTGAGGGTCATGTCGATATCAACATGTTTGTCTTCGCCAATGCGTACCTCATAAATAAGTCCGAGTTCGAAGATGTCGACAGGAATCTCCGGGTCGTAGATGGTTTTGAGCATCTCTACAACCTTGTTTTCCAAGCTAATTATTTCGTGTTCCATAGGTTTCTTATGTCTTAAACGCGATGCGAAATCAATGCATCAATTGTTTTACAGCTTCCATTTTCATTCGTTTGACCATGCTCACCAGACCATTCGAACGGGTAGGCGACAGGTGTTCTTGCAATCCGATGTCAGTGATGAAATACAAATCCATCTTTGCGACATCCTCGGGCGTCTCATTGTTCATGACACGGATCAATAAGCCGATAATTCCCTTGGTGATGATGGCGTCAGAGTCAGCTGTGAATATCATTTTTCCGTGGTCTAATGAGGAGTCCAACCACACGCGCGACTGACATCCTTCAATTAAGCGATCGTCCGTTTTTTTAGTAGGGTCAATGGCGGGCAACTCTTTCCCCAGGTCAATGATGTATTCGTATTTCTCCATCCAATCGTCGAACATTGAAAATTCATCGATAAGGTCTTGTTGTTTTTCTGCGAAGGTCATGTGAAACGTACTTGGAGAC
>CAMBMC010000183.1 GCA_945868555.1 Chitinophaga pinensis
CCTGGTATGACAGCGCAGTCGGATACAGTATATTTTTATGTGTACGCAGCGCATCTCAAAGCCGGAAATACAGCTGATGATATTGCGCAAAGAGGAAGCGAAACTTCTGTGTTAAAGAGTTACTTATTGACGCGTGCTTATGCTGAAAATACAGTCGTCACAGGTGATATGAACGTTTACAACAATTCTGAAGCGGCATACATCAATCTCACTGGATCTACCCAAGCCAACCTATACGATGTAGTAGGAAGTGGTATCTGGCATGCGAATGCCTTTTACAAGATGCATTTCACGCAGAGTACACGCACAGTAGCTATCGATGGTGGGTCAACGGGTGGAATGGATGACCGTTTCGATATGATTTTGTTTTCGGATGATATGCAAACCGGAACCAATGGTGCAAAATACATTTCTGGCTCATACCGCGCTGTTGGACAAGATGGTTTGCGCTTGAACAGTTCGCTTCTTAACCCGGTGAATAACTCTGAACCAACGAATGTAATCAATGCATTGTATTACATGAGCGACCACCTTCCTGTGTACATGGAAGTGGCTGTTGGTGGTAACGTAGGTTTAGACGAAGTATCAAATAATCCATTGAAAGTTTATCCAGTACCAGCGAATGATGTGCTCTATATCAAGGTGAGTGCCGCTGTGAAATCAATCGATTTGGTTGATTTGTCCGGACGGATTTTCACCTTGTCTACTGATATTTCTAGCGATGTTATGAAAATTGATGTGTCCGTTTTTGCTACGGGAACTTATATTCTTCACGTCGAAACATCCATCGGTTCTTACACAGAACGCATCATCATCGAGTAATGCGTTTCGGAATCATTGCGCTGCTCGTTCTTTTTGTTGGTGCCTGTGCATCCACAGATACGCTTGCGGTGCATCCGGAAATGTTGCCTATAAAATCTGATTCACTTTCTTCCAATGCATTAACTGCCATTATCAATCCTTACCGCGATTCGTTGCGGGGTGAGATGGATCGGGTAGTGGGATTCTCTCCCATGAATATGATCGCCACTCGGCCGTCGTCTCCCTTAATGAATTGGGTGGCTGACGCCATTTTTGCTGACCAAACGCGCACTGTTCGTCTCGGTACTCCAACTTTTTGTTTGCTCAACAAAGGCGGAATACGTTCGACCATCAACAAAGGAAATATCACCTTTGGCGATGTGTTTAAGTTGATGCCCTTCGACAATCAAATTGTGTGGGTGCAATTGCCCATCGAATGCATAAAAGATATCGAAACCTATGTTCGGGCATCGGGAGGAGAACCCATCGCCAATGCGCGCATTGAAAACGGAAAGTTGCTGATCAATGGAATGCGAGATGATGCCACACATTTTTGGGTGATTACCTCCGACTATTTGATGAATGGTGGGGACAAAGCCACGTTTTTCAGCAAGCGAACGGAGGTCAACAAAACAGGTCGATTGGTGCGCGATGCAATTATGAGTGAAATCGAGTTCATCGGAACAATAAGCGCAGATACAAGCGTACGCATTACTTTTTAAGATGGATAGAAGATTATTTCTCGGAACCGGAATTTTGGTTACAGGTGGCGTGTTGATTTCACCGACACTCTTGGCCGCAGAAAATACAAAGCGCCTGAAAAAGGTAACCATCCTTCATACCAACGATACCCATTCCAATATCGACCCCTTTCCCGACAATCACGCCAAGTTCCCGGGAATGGGAGGTGTCGAGAAGCGCATGGAGCTGATTGAGAAAATTCGTTCCGAGGAAGAACATGTATTGCTTTTGGACTCCGGAGACATCTTTCAAGGAACCCCCTACTTCAATAAATATAAAGGCGTACTGGAAATGAAATGCATGACAGCCATGGGCTACGATGCGGCGACCATGGGCAATCACGATTTCGATGGTGGAATGGACGGATTTCTCAAGGCGATTGAGCATGCTGATTTTTCCTTTTTGTGTGCAAACTATGACTTCACCGATACATTACTGAATAATAAGACACAAGGCACCAAGATTTTCAAAAAAGGAGGCGTTAAAATAGGTGTTTTTGGTGTGGGAATCGAGTTGAACGGATTAGTTCCTGAGACCATTTACGGCAAAACACAGTACCTTGACCCGATCAAAATGGCCAATGAATGTGCGCTCGAATTGAAAAAGAAGGGTTGTGATGTGATCATTTGCTTGTCACACTTAGGCTATGAATATGCTCACGAGCAAGTGTCCGATAAGGCTTTGGCGGCAAATAGCGAACACATTCATCTTATTCTTGGTGGACATACTCATACCTTTTTGGCTAAACCAACGCAAGTGAAAAATCGAACAGGGAATACGGTGTTGATTAACCAAACAGGCTGGGGCGGAGTACATTTGGGACGTCTTGATTTTTATGTGGATGATCAACTGTTCGCGAAAAAAGAAATGGTCGTGGTGCAATAAAGCGTTGGAATTTGCATTAACTTCGTTCACACAAAAACAACAACCATGATTAAGCAAATGTCTATTCTCTTGCTAAGTACTCTAACGTTTGGTGCGATGGCGCAAGATCAAAAAGTGGTTATTATCGATAAAGGGTCAAGCTACAATGCACCGAAAAAACGCAAGGATTTACTTGTTACCAACAACCTCAATATCATCAAATTTAACCCGCTACAATTGTTGGTCGGTGAAATTAACCTTGGCTACGAGCGCGTGTTGAATGAAATGTCGAGTGTGGATTTCGAAATTGGTCCAACCTTATCGAATGTGCGTTTGAGCGTTGCCGGGAGCCATTATTTTGATCCGGTTTTTGGTCCAAGTGTCGAAAGAACTTCGGGTGTTGGATTTTTCTTTGGAACAGGTTACCGCATGTATCCACTTCGCGGTGGATTGGCACCAAACTGGTTTTATATATCCCCTGTGTTTAAATTCCGCCAAATGAATTATGGATTCCGCGATTATTCCGATCTACTTCCCGATGTTAAGGGAAGTGAAAAGGATTTCAACTTCTCCTTTAACTTCGGATCCCAATTTTGGTTGGAAGAGAAATTCTCTTTGGATGTATTCGCTGGAATTGGTTTGGCTTACGAGAGCTATAAAGATTACTTCTTAACATCGGTTTACAACGGAACAACAGGCTTGTACGATTATCAATGGAAACAGGAGAACTACAGCGGTGTGCGTATCTTGTTCACCGGAGGTGTGAAGATTGGTATTGCGCATTAGGGGTAAAGGAATTACTAATTATTAATTACCAATTACGAATTACAAGTTTGGTGGCTGAGTTTCTCGAAGCCACGAGTTTTCGAAGAACGATTAAATCTTTTGTCCTAATTCTTAGTCTTAAAATCTTAATATCCTCAAGAGCTTTCATATCGTAGTTGGCCCCAACTCGTAACTCGTCATTAGTAACTCGTAACTTTTTGAAGTCTCTTGTCCTAATTCTAGTATTTCAGAACATAGACCGCTTCGCTGATGGAAGATAGAACATGGATTTACTATGTCGAAGATTGAACAGAGTCCTAAAATCTTAACATCTTGATGTCTTTTTCAGAACAAAGAACATGTATCTAGAGCTTCGTTCTTCGTCAAACTAAAGCAAAATCCCAAGCAGTTCGAAGAACAATCAAGTCTTATCATCCTAAAATCTTAATATCTAAACGTCCTTTTTATTTATCTTACAAGTGAATCACTTCACCATACGCCATGGCGGCTGCTTCCATAATCGCTTCGGACATCGTAGGGTGGGGGTGAACGGTTTTAATGAGTTCTTGACCTGTTGTTTCTAGCTTGCGCACGGCAACACATTCAGCAATCATTTCAGTAACATTTGCACCAATCATGTGTGCACCCAACAATTCGCCATATTTTGCGTCAAAGATCAATTTTACGAATCCGTCTTTTGCACCGGCAGCACTAGCTTTTCCCGAAGCAGAGAATGGGAATTTACCTACTTTAAGCTCATATCCCGCGGCTTTTGCTGCTTTTTCAGTATAGCCAACAGATGCGATCTCTGGTGAACAGTACGTACATCCAGGGATGTTGTTGTAATCCAAAGGCTCTGGGTGGTGTCCTGCGATTTTTTCTATGCAAATGATTCCTTCTGCTGAAGCGACATGTGCCAATGCAGCAGATGGGATTACATCACCAATGGCGTAGTACCCGGGGATGTTCGTTTGGTAGTATTCATTCGCCAAGATACGTCCTCGATCAACCACGATTCCAAGGTCTTCAAGACCAATGTTCTCAATGTTTGCTACTATACCGGCGGCAGAAAGAACAATATCACATTCTATTTTCTCTTCGCCTTTGGCTGTTTTGATGCTTACTACACATCCTTTTCCAGAAGTATCAACAGACTCAACTGATGCATTAGTCATAATATTGATGCCCATTTTTTTGAATGATTTCTCCAATTGTTTGGACACATCTTCATCTTCAATGGGAACGATGCCGGGCATGTATTCAACAACGGTTACCTCTGTGCCAATGGCATTGTAGAAGTAAGCGAACTCCACACCAATCGCACCTGAACCAACAACAACCATTTTCTTTGGCTGCGATTTCAAGGTCATGGCTTGACGGTACCCTATGATTTTTTCACCATCCTGTGGCAAGTTTGGCAAAGCGCGTGAACGCGCTCCTGTTGCGATGATAATTCCTTTATCTGCGGCATATTCAGTCACTGTTCCATCTTCAGTAGTAACGGCTACTTTTTTGCCTGCCTTCAATACCGCATTTCCCATGATCACATCGATCTTGTTCTTTTTCATGAGATACTGAATTCCGTTGCTCATTCCGTTGGCAACACCGCGGCTGCGGTCAATCATTGCACCGAAGTCTACTTCTGCATCCTTCACTGTAATTCCATAGTCTGCGGCGTGTGTGAGGTATTCAAATACATTGGCACTTTTCAAAAGCGCTTTTGTTGGGATACATCCCCAGTTCAAACAAATTCCACCCAGTGACTCACGCTCAACAACTGCAGTTTTAAGTCCAAGCTGTGAAGCACGAATTGCAGCGACATACCCACCGGGACCGCTTCCTACTACTATAATATCGTAATTCATAATCGAAATTGTAAATGTTGCTGCGAAGTTACATATTTTTCTTTGCCTTGCGACTTCCTTATGCAGACGCAATTTCTGTCTGTTCCGAGGAGTCGTCGTCCTTAACCTTGTTTTTACCAAAACGGGCTTTAATTCGGTCAACCGTGTAATACATCATAGGCACGACGATGATGGTCAAGAACATGGAGCTTGTGAGTCCTCCAATCAAAACCCAAGCAAGACCATTTTTCCATTCTGCACCTGAACCTGTTCCGGTGGCGATTGGAATCATACCAATGATCATGGCAATGGTCGTCATCAAGATAGGACGCATTCGTTCGCGCACTGCTTCAAGCAAAGCCGTATACGTGGACTTTCCTTCTGTTTTTAGGTGATTTGTAAAATCCACAATCAAAATGGCGTTCTTGGCGACGAGTCCGAGAAGCATAAGCATTCCAAGCATGGTAAAGATTCCCAT
>CAMBMC010000184.1 GCA_945868555.1 Chitinophaga pinensis
TACTGCATTCACCTTCGACTATGTCCAGGACAAACGCAACAAATGGTCAACTGTTGAGGACTATGCACGGTCTTTTAAAGTCAGTGACGAGTTAATCTCTTCCTTTGTTCGTTATGCTGAAAAGGAAATGAAAATCAAGCAAAACACACAAGGACTTCTTGGATGTAAAACACTGATTGCCGAAACTCTTAAGGCAGAAATTGCACGCCAACTTTGGACGGAACACGGTTACTTTCAAATCGTCAATGCCTACGATAATGAAGTTCAAAAAGCACTGAAGGTCAGAAGATAGCGATTAGTTTCTGATGATCTGAGCGGTAAATGGTTGACCGTTTACAGTCATTGAAACAAAGTAGATTCCTTTGCGCGCATCCGCACCAGAATCTGTAGTTCCATCCCACTCAATGGCAAAACCATTTGTTGCTTGGATTTCTGTGTTTTTCAACTGACGCATTAACTTCCCTTGGTAATCATAGATTGATACAGAAACCACATCTCCTGCTTTTGCATTCGCATAAACGATTTGTGTAGATGTGCTGAATGGATTCGGGAAGGTCATCAAGGGACCCGCTTGAGCTGGAAGCAATTCATCGATTGACGCACTCATCAAGGCCTCCATGTCATAGTTCTCATCACCTGCCTGATAGACCATGTAGTGAAAGTATACAATGAACATTTCATCGGACGTATTCAATCCCGCTGTTACCGTAGCTCCGGTGTTGTTGAGGTATTTCCCTGTTCCTTTGATGACAGTTCCAGGAGGTGTCTTTATGACGTGTTTAAAGAAGTAGAAATCTTGCCAGTGGAAATCCCACTTAGGTATGTTGACATACTTCAAGGTATCGCCCGCAGGAGTCACACCATAGGACTTAATTGTTTTACCCAACAAGTGCATGTGTGGAAAGGCAGACAATACAGAAATCGTTGGATACGCTGCTGGTAAAGCAAATTGGGCATTCACCGTAGTTGTTTGATTGTTCGGTAAAGCAAAATTCCAATTTTCAATGATTGGATCTGCTGTGACTTGACGCACGCCGGTTGTTCCTAATGGATAAAAATGGAAAATGACTTTTGTGCTATCGTACTGTCCAAAGGTTCCTGATGGATAGTGCATTCCAAAATAGATGTTTGATCCTGCAGCGATGTCAATTCCCAATTTCATTGGTGCTGAGGTAGGCAAAACCATTGGTGTTGATCCCGGTGTGTAACCCGTAATTAATTTCGTTGTTGAATTCGCCGGACTTGCGCAGTTTCCTCCAATAGAATCTGTCACTTCTAATCCTGCTGGATCCACATAAATTAAAGCGTGATGCACAATTTGACGATTGCCTGGCACAATTTCTATGGCTTTAATCACCCGGTTTTGAGTTAGTCCTGATGGCACAGAAAAACACACATAATCGTCATTCGTTGAAGTTGCCTTACTCATGTACGTGGGCATCTGAACGGTCAAATCGCCATTGCCCAAAATCGTGCTTGACGTATACACCGGCGCTGGTGGGGTGTTGGCAGCTACTCCTTCAGGGAAACCTGCTAAAATCCAATCCAAAATCATTGTTTTTTCTGCTGCGCTTAAAGAACGGTCGTGCACATATTGCTGATAATTGTTGTCTGGAGGCCACGGTGGCATGTGTCCTTGATTGACCGCATCATAGATCGCTGCCGACATCGGACTCACCTCATTATAAGACATATAGGATGTTGGTGCGATACCACCAGTATGGTGACACTTTGTACATTTATTGAAGAAAATTTGTGCGACATCGCCACTCCACGTTTGACCGAAAGCGGAAAATCCAGCCAAAAAGGAAACAAATAGTAGTGTGCTTTTCATAGTTCAGTGCTTAAATCGTGTTGTAAATTATAACAAATTTCAATAGGACTTATGCTTTCGCACGAAAATTGAGTGTTTTACGCGATGCGATATAAACCCCCACGAAGATAATTAGCATGTAAAAAATCTTTTGCCAGGTGATTGTCGCCGTGTAATCATCCGCAATGCCCATTGCTGTAAAAAGATACGCAAACAACATCACCTGAACAGGTTGGAAATAGATGTATGTGCTCGACACAGATGCACTTAAGTATTTCAATCCGAACATGGTTAGCAGGTAGGTCAAGAAGGTTACCCCTACAATGACATAGATGATTTTAAACCAGATTGCACGTGGAATAATGGACAGATTTGTCAGGAGCAATTCTCCCCATAAAGGTGGAAAAAGTAACACGAAAATGGCGCCGATCGTAAACACCCAAGTGATGACAGTAAGGGGTGAATATTTCTGCATCAATGGTTTCGCCATGACAAGGTAGACAGCGTAACTCGCCGAATTGATGAAAAGAAGCATGTCGCCTTGAACTGAGTCCCCTTTCCCTGTTCCTGCGGTTAAGGTCAGTAAAATGGCACCGGAAGATCCGAGAAAAATTCCGAGAGCTTGGGTAAGTGTGATTTTATCCTTTAGAAAAAAATACGACAAGATGACCACAATGATCGGATTGAAAGCCATGATAATTCCAGAGTTGATGGCCGATGAAAGATTGAGTCCGTGAAAAAAACACAATTGGTTCAGAGCCACACCAAAAAATCCACAACCAAGCAAGCGCAGGTAGTCCGACCGTTCAATTTTATTCCGTCCATATAAAAGACAAACAATCCAAAACAAGACAGTAGCACCAAGTGCCCGAAAAAGGATAAACACATTTGGCGTGAGGTATTTGGGCATCACGCCTTTGGCGAGCACGTGACTTGCGCCATACAGTGTGTTTACAATAAAGAGTGAGAGATGGGCAAGCGGTGTTTTACTCAAAATGTGGTTAAGACTTTTGGAATGATTGCGCCGCAGCCTCCACTACCTTTGCCGTATTGCCAATAAAGATTTCCTCCTCATTGATCATAAACGGACGCTTCAAAAAGGTATATTCTTCCAACATCAAACGTCGGAAATCGGATTCCATAAGCGTTTGTTCATGCAATCCCATTGCGCGGTACTTCATGGCCTTCTTTGAAAAAAGCGCTTCATAAGAACCTACCTTTTCCTTAAGCCAATCGAGCGTATCTTCATCAATGTTCTCTTCTTTGATGTTTTGCAATTCAAGTCCATCGACAGGACCAATTTGTGTCAGGATGCGCTGGCACGTCGAACACGAGTTGAGCAGATAGATTTTTTTCATCAGTTTCCTTGAAGGTATTCGTCATTACGTTTGCGGTCCTCATCTGTACCTGGCGTGTTGCAACCTTTTGGTTTCTTTTCAAACAGATAGGTAAACTTCACTTGGAATAAAATTGGGAGATAGTTCGAGTTGTAATACTTCAATGCGGCACAGCCTTTTCTCCAATCGTAAACGCCTAAAATTGGAAGTTGAACCCCCGGAACGAGCATACTGCGGCGATTGAGTTTGATACCGAAACCTAGGCTGTAATGCATTTGCGCCACCAAGGGAGAGTGGAAAGATTGAGCACTTACACCGCCCTCATTCATATAAGGTTCGTGCGATGAAAGACGATAATCAATATTAAATCCTAAACCGTTATCAATAAAATACCGTTTTCCGATGTACACATTTTTATGAAGGCTAAAACGACCATTGACGAATACACTAGCAAAACTTCCAGAATAATTTTTCGTTGGAAGCGTTTCTCCAAGAGAATTAATCTGGGTATAACTTGTTGTTTCAGAGCCACTAAACAGCTTCACACCAAGGCCCCAATCATAATAAGAGATGAAAATATATTTCAAGGCCAGCGACAACTTTGAACGTTTCTTTGGAAAATGAACCATCCCGATATCCACAAATGCACCAACACTACCTTGAGGATCAAAGCTAAAACTCATTGGTCGGCCATTTACATCAGACCCAAGATACGTTAAATTCTTCGCATCCGAACGTGTCGCCATGTAAGTCAATCCACCCGTTACTTGCAAACCAAAAAATCGATAGTCCTTGTAATCGGATTTCCCGAAAACATCACCACGACGCTTTCCAGGTGTGAGGTCACGCTGGGCTGCCAATGAAAAAGCACCCAACACGACTAGACCCAAGATTAGTTTTTTCAGCATATTTTTTTATATTAATTACAACGCGTTAAAATCTGGTGCATCACTTCTTCTGAATCCCAGTTTTGCTCGATGTTTTTCATCGCCATCACCTCATCCATAATGCCTGCTTGCACTTGACCTTGTTTATACGCCACACTGTAGCGAATTTCACTGAAGGTCACTTGCGAATATAACGGCAACCACTTGTCTGGGTAACGTTCACTGAATTTTGCTTCAATTTTCTTGCGCAACAAAAACTCTGGATCGGCCACATAGTCGCGCATCACATAATAATTGTCCAAGGATAAATCTTGCAAAGCATCCCCATCAGGTTTGCGCTCACGGCTGTATTCTTCAAAGATTGCAGGCCAGTCTTCATTGTGCTTTGTCATCAATTCAGACAACACGGTACAGTCTTCAAACCCCGCATTCATTCCTTGTCCGTAGAATGGAACCGTAGCATGTGCCGCATCGCCCATCAAGGCTGTTACGCCATGTGCCCAAGGTGAACAACGCACAATTGCCAAGGCAGCCAGGGGATGATCTTCCCATGCATCGGCGATGTTAGGCATCATTTCATAGAAATCTGGGAATGTTTTTTCGAAGAATGCATTAACAGCTTCACGTGATGTGAGTTTGTCAAAGGCATTCTCACCACCTTCGTGCGGCATAAATAAGGTACATGTAAACGAACCATCTTCATTCGCCAAAGCAATCATCATAAAACGTCCACGCGGCCAAATGTGCAAGGCGTTTTTATCCATTCGGTAAGTCCCGTCCGGATTTGCAGGAAGCAAGATTTCGCGGTAGCCATCAGCAATGTAGTTCTGACTATAGTTAAAGCGAGGGAGTTTCTGCATCGATGAATAGCGCACTGATGAAAAGGCCCCGTCTGCAGCAAAAACCAAATCTGCTTTGTGCTCAAATTCTTCTCCTGTCACGCTGTTTGTCAAGTAAACAATCCCTTTATTTAGGTCAACCCTGCGGCATTCGTGGTTGTAATGGATTGTTGCTTTTCCATGTTTTTCAGCGATATCCATCATCGTGGCATTGATTTTCCCGCGCGAAACAGAGAAAATGGCTTCACCATCCTTTCCATATTGCTGGTAAGTCAACTTTCCCTCGAGATCGTGCATCTCACGTCCATACATCGGAATCGCAATCTTTCGGATTTCATCACCCACACCAACGGCATCTAGCGCTTTCCATCCGCGGTTTGAAAGTGCCAAGTTGATTGACTTTCCAGCAGATATCTCCGCTTTGCGAATGTCCCAACGGCGCTCATAAATTGTCACTTTATATCCTGCTTTAGATAGGTAAACGGCCCAAAGGGATCCTACCAATCCTGCTCCTACGATGACAACTTCTTTCATTGACTGATTTTCCATATGTAACAAAGGTAGTTAAATGATTGTTTTAGCACGCTGTATTTGTGACTTCGAGAACCTCAGTCA
>CAMBMC010000185.1 GCA_945868555.1 Chitinophaga pinensis
TCGGAGAGGAAGAAATCGCGCTGTGCTTGAATTTCACTGGAAAACTGAATGTCACTCATTTTTAGGCTTTATAAAAGAAATAACAGATGTATTTAACGCTTGTTTTTTTCCAGGGAACGGGTGTCAAAGAACTCGTCGTAGCGTTTGTCAAGCGTGCCCATCCATCGGTCCCAAAATAAAAAGTAAAGCCCATAATTCCCATCAAAAAACTTGTGGTGCATGTTGTGAGCGATAGACGTATTGACCCATTTACCGACCCATGTTCGATTGAATCCTCTCGGATACAGTTCATACCCCAAGTGTCCGTAAACGTTGTACATAAATTGAACTAGGAAAAATAGAATAAATGCTTCTCGTTGAACAGGCAATGTAAATGCAATAAGTGGAAGAATTGCCGATTCGAGCAAGCCTTCTAAAAAATGAAAGGAGTAGGAGGTGAGCGGTGTTGGATTCGTTGATTGATGGTGTACATGGTGGACATGCTTGAAGACTTTTGGCAAGTGCATAAATCGATGCAGCCAATAAAAATAGGTGTCGTGGATCAAGAGCATGATTGGAAAGCTGAGAATGAGCCAAATATACCCATGTGTTGAAGCCATCATGTACATCTGTGTTTTCTCCGGATAGACAACGAAAATCAATCCTGCCATAATGCCGAACAAAGCCATTGTTGAGGCAGAATGAACAAATTCCATGACCTGCCTTTTGACTTTTGGAAACAGGGCTTGAATTTTATATTTCTGCCATTTCTTGCGAAAAAGTATGTAGAAAATAAAGTAGGTGAGGCCAGCAACTAAGGCATAACGGATGAAAATGTGCTCAGTGACTTTCATCCAGATGTAGAGCAGTTTTTCCAGTGTCATTGTGCCATTTGTTCATCCAACTTAGATTGCTCACGAATGCGGGCATCGATCACGTCAGAATGTACTACTTCTTTTTGTTCTTCATTTGTTCCATTTGTGCCTTTTGCATTTGCTCGAGACGTTCTTGGAATTTTGATTTTTTCTTCACCTTACCTTCCTTGGAAGATATATTTGCTTTACGTTCAGCCATTTTCACCTTCAGCTTTTCCTCATCCACAAAGAACTGTTTGATGAGTAACATAATGATGATTGACACCAATGTTGAAATGAAGTAATAGTAGCTCAAACCTGCAGAATAGTTGTTGAAGAAGAAAATCATCATCACCGGGAATAAATACATGATGACCTTCATATTTGGCATTCCAGGCTGCTGAGGTTGCTGCATGTTTCCGCTGTTCATGTGCGTGTAAAGCAGGGTAGTTCCAGCCATTAAAAGAGTAAACAAACTCACGTGATCGCCGTATGGCCAGATATTAATTCCGAAATTCCAAATCGAATCATAAGAAGACAAATCTTCAGCCCAGAGGAATGATTTTTGACGCAACTCGAATGCTGAAGGGAAGAATCGGAATACAGCAAGAAGTATAGGCATCTGAATCAACATAGGGAGACATCCCGCCAATGGACTCGCACCAGATTCGCGGTAAAGTGTCATCATCTCCATTTGCTTCTTCATGGCGTCCTCTTTCTCCGGGTATTTCGCAGTAAGTTCATCAATTTCAGGTTTCAAAATGCGCATTTTCGCGGAGGAGACATACATTTTCCATTGCACTGGCATCAAGACAAATTTCAAAATCAAGGTCAGCATCAAAATGGCAATACCCAAGCTCATACCTGTCGAAGCAAGCATATTGAACAAAGGCTGCACGGCATATAAGTTAATCCAACGGAAGAGACCCCAACCGAAATTCAGAATATCATCATACCCTTGATCATAGGCTTGAAGTGTTTCGTAATCGTTCGGACCGAAGAACCAATTCATGGAGATTGTTTCGTTGTCAGCGTTTTTCACCTTCAATCCTGCCGTTGCCGAATAATCTTTCAAGTGCGACCATTTCCAATCTTTGTCATCCTTTTCATCGTATTCATGCACTTGGAATTTCGTATCCTTTTTGGTAAACCCATTTTCTGGTCGAATAAACGAAGAGAAATAACTCTGTTTAAAGCTAATCCAATTGACATCGTCTTCGGCGCGTTGGAAGTCGCTTCCCATTTCCGATAGATAATCGAAGTCCTCATTCTTGTAGTCTAGGCAAACAGTGGAAACCCGGCGTTGCTCGCTGAACAAACGTTCCGTCTTGCGGTAGGATGTTTTCCAATGGAAGGCATAGTTTTTAGAACTTTTCAATCCTTCCAAGTGGATGTTGTAATCCAGATCATAGGCACCTTTCTTTAAACTGTATTCTTGCTCAATGATTTTTCCGTTTCCTAAATCCAATGCAAACGTGATCGATTGATCCGTAGCCTTAGCCACCTTGAACAGATACCCCGACGTATAGTATTTCTTGCCTTCCATGGAGAACACCAACTGATTCACAGCATCGCCTTCAGAGAATAAGCACAAAGGTTTTTTTACCCTATTGCTTGATTTGTTGGCATAGTCAGAATAACTCTCGTATTCTTTCAAGTAAACAGCCGCAACCATTCCACCTTTCGAGGAGAAATCAACGATCAATTTTTCATTTTCCAAGCGAACCAATTCACCTTTAGGCTCTTTCTGAAGGCTTGATTTCTCGGTGCTTTGTCCTTTGTCTTTTAACCCTTGGCCGTCATTATACTTCTTGTCTGATTTCTTGTCTGATTCTTTGACTGATTTCTTTTTCTTTGCCTCGACCTCTTTCTTTTTTTGAATCGCAATTTCTTTTTCTTGCTTTTTGATTTCGGCTTCTGATGGTTGATTGAAGATGGAGAATACAGAGAGAATAACTCCAATAACAATCAATCCTATGGTGGTATTTTTATCCATTTCTTAAAGTGTATTATGGTCAATTGCTGCTTTTATGAAGGCAACGAAAAGGGGGTGTGGGTTTGCCACTGTACTTTTATATTCAGGGTGGAATTGCGCGCCAACAAACCAAGGATGGTCTTTGAGTTCCACGATTTCAACCAAGCCTGTTTCAGGATTTTTACCGACAGGTACTAAGCCCGCCTCTTCAAATTCTTTGATGTATGCATTGTTGAATTCGTAGCGGTGGCGGTGGCGTTCAGATATTTTTTCTGTATTGTATGCAGCAAAGGCTTTTGATCCAGTCTTCAATTGACAACGATAGGCACCCAAACGCATCGTTCCACCCATGTTTGAGATGTTCTTCTGTTCCTCCATCATGCTTATAACGGGGTACTTGCTGTCTTCAGCAATCTCTGTGGTATGTGCATCTGTGTATCCCAGGACGTGGCGTGCAAATTCAATGACAGCACACTGCATTCCTAAACAAATCCCGAAGAAAGGGACCTTGTTTTCGCGAGCATAGCGCACAGCTTCGATTTTACCTGAAATACCTCGTGAACCAAATCCAGGCGCTACAAGAATTCCATCCAAGCCCTCCAATTCCTCATTGATATTTGTGCTATTCAATTTCTCAGAATGAATCCACTTCACATTTACCCTTGCTTCATTGGATACACCTGCATGTATAAAGGATTCACTAATGGATTTATACGAATCTTTAAGTTCTACATACTTTCCAACCAAACCGATGTTGACTTCCTTTTTTGGGTTTTTCAAACGATCAAGAAAGCTTTTCCAATTATCGAGATTAGGGGTTGATTTTGAAGAAAGTCCTAGTTTTTCAAGAACCACTTTATCCAATTCCTCTGCCTGCATTAAAATGGGAACATCGTAGATGGATTTTGCATCTCGCGACTCAATGACAGCATTCATACTTACGTTACAAAACTTTGCGATTTTCTTACGCAAGGAAAGGTCAAGTTCATGTTCTGTTCTGCAACATAGGATATCTGGTTGAACACCCAATTCCAACAACTGTTTCACACTGTGCTGGGTAGGTTTCGTTTTCAACTCTCCCGCTGCGGCAAGATAGGGGACAAGGGTCAAGTGAATAACGATGCAGTCATTATCAAACTCCCACATCATTTGACGAACGGCTTCTACATAGGGAAGTGATTCGATATCACCCACAGTTCCGCCAATCTCAGTAATGACAATGTCATATTGATTTTTCTTTCCAAGCAACTGGATTCTGTCCTTGATTTCATCCGTAATATGGGGAATCACTTGAACCGTTTTTCCTAAGAATTCACCTCTGCGTTCTTTTTCAATCACGGATTGATAAATCCGACCAGTAGTCACGTTGTTAGCTTGAGAAGTCGGTACATTCAAGAAGCGCTCGTAATGTCCAAGGTCCAAATCCGTCTCTGCACCATCATCTGTCACAAAACATTCTCCATGTTCATATGGATTCAATGTTCCTGGATCGATGTTGATATATGGATCTAATTTTTGGATTGTAGCAGTGTACCCGCGTGCCTGAAGCAATTTCGCCAGTGAAGCCGAAATGATTCCTTTACCCAATGAAGAAGTCACCCCTCCGGTGACAAACACGTATTTTGTGGAATTTGACATGTACTATTTGAAATGCGACTACAGAAAACAAAGTTAGTACAATCCTCAGAAACGGATAGAGGGATTATCAAAGAGTAATAAAATGATATCAACAAAAAGCTGTGACTTATTCGTTAGTTCGACCAAACATCGTGAATCCCTCCTTGAAGGTATAGTTTTGATTTGCGCACCTGAGATTTTTCAAATGTTGGACAGCCTTCTTGATCGAGCATCGGGTAATGCGGCGTCTTGCGAGGTAGGCACTTCGGAAGCAATATCAAATCATGCATCAGTCTATTTTGAAAAGAATGTCTAATGAGCTCGCTATCAATACCTATTCTTCCATAGACATCTTGAACAAAGGACATGCGCTGAGTTATTCCAACATACAAGATTCCATGGCTCGTTTTTCCGTAGGGCAGATCCTCAAGAAGCCTGAACCCAGAGGGACACTTTTTCATCACAATACGTTGCCACAATGATTGGGCTGTTTCACCTGTCCAAATCGTTAGTCCCAGCGTAAATTTTGAATCTAGATGGCGGTATGTAAGTGCAAGATGTCCAGTTCGGAACCTGTCCTTGCCTTGTCCACCAAACACATCGTTTTCGAGCAGAACGCTGAATTTATTGATGTGCAAACCCCAGCCACCTGAACGTTGAGATGTTGCAGCATTGTCGTGGTACCAGATGTAGTTGTACCCCAATCCGTAAACATATTTCGTATTGTTACTAAGTCCATCGAACTGAAAATCTGGCAAATTGTTTCTTTTGCCACCGAGAAGGACTAGACCTAGCGCTGTCCGAGATTCCAAGAATTTCTTCCGATTTCCAAATCCAAATAAATTGAAATTCGCGAAATTAGAGATGTTTACTTGTGCAAAAGAATACATGAAATGCGCAGAAACATTCAATCCTATGCGTATTGAATGTGTACCAATAGTTGCTGTAAGACCAAGCCTCGAAGAGAATGAAAATTCATTCCAATTTTGGGTAAAGGACAGAGGAGAAAGAAAAATAAAGGCCGAAAGAATAC
>CAMBMC010000186.1 GCA_945868555.1 Chitinophaga pinensis
CCTTGTCTTCTGAATGACTTAGTTTATTTGCGTCTTTGCGTGCCATAAGCATCGTATCGGCTGCAGCTTTCATTTTATTCATGTGAATAGCAATGCGTTGGATCAATTCAATTTGCGTGTTTGCCGCTTCTTTACCTGCTTTTGCGCCAAGTACATCGATTAATCCTTGTACATTTTGCAGCAATACATTTTGGTAATTCACAACTGCAGGGATAATCATCGAGTTGATGATATCTCCCATAATGCGCGCTTCGATTTGAACCTTCATGATGTAGTTTTCAAATTCAATTTCTTGGCGTGCTTCGAGTTCGCGTGGCGTTAAAATTCCCATTTCGTCAAACAACTTCACTACATGTTTATCTGCCCAAACCTGCAAAGCGCGAGGTGTATCTTTTAGGTTTTTCAATCCACGTTTCTCGGCATCCTTAACCCATTCTTCGCCATAACCGTTTCCTTCAAAACGTATTTTCTTTGATTCCTTGATGAGCTTTTGCAGTTCTTTCAAGATGGCTTCGTCCTTGCTTTCACCTTTATCGATACGTACATCAACAGATTTCTTGAAGACCTTCAATTGCTTTGCCATGATCGTATTCAATACGATCATCGCAGAGGCACAGTTCGCCGATGAACCTACAGCACGGAATTCGAATTTGTTCCCTGTAAAAGCAAAGGGAGATGTACGGTTTCGATCGGTGTTGTCCAACATGATTTGTGGAATTTTTCCGATGTTCAATTTCAATTCTGTTTTGTCTTCAGGCGTCATTTTCCCTGCCTTCACATTCAGTTCGATGTCATCCAACAATGTTGAAAGCTGTGTTCCGATAAAAGCAGAGATAATCGCTGGGGGTGCTTCATTTGCTCCTAAGCGATGATCATTTCCTGCAGAGGCGATACATGCACGTAAAATATCTGAATGGTCGTGGATGGCTTTTATGGTATTCACGAAGAAGGTCAGGAACTGAAGGTTTGACTTTGGATTTTTCCCTGGAGCGAGAAGATTTACACCTGTATTCGTTGCAAGTGACCAGTTGTTGTGTTTTCCAGAACCATTGACTCCAGAAAAAGGTTTTTCGTGCAGCAAAACGCGAAAGTCATGCTTGCGTGCAATCTTCTCCATAAGGTCCATCAACATCAGGTTGTGGTCGTTGGCAAGATTGCACTCTTCGAAGATTGGCGCACATTCGAATTGGTTTGGCGCAACCTCATTGTGACGTGTAGTTACAGGAATTCCCAATTGAATGGCTTCTGTTTCGAAGTCACGCATGTAGGCAGTGACACGCTCTGGAATCGAACCGAAATAGTGGTCTTCCAATTGTTGACCTTTTGCTGCAGCGTGACCAAACAAGGCACGCCCCGTCATCATCAAGTCTGGTCGTGCATTGAAGAGCGCTTGGTCAATCAAGAAGTATTCTTGTTCCCAACCTAGAGTAGCATTCACTTTAGTGACATTTTTGTCGAAATATTGGCAAACTTCAACAGCGGCTTGATCAACGGCATTGAGTGCTTTCAGTAGAGGCATTTTGTAATCCAACGATTCACCAGTATATGAGATGAAAATGGTTGGAATACACAAAGTTTTCCCAATCACAAAGGCAGGAGAAGAAGGATCCCATGCCGTATATCCGCGTGCTTCAAAGGTGTTTCGGATTCCTCCATTTGGGAAAGATGAAGCATCTGGCTCTTGTTGAACCAATAAGTCACCGTCAAATCGTTCAATCGCTTTCCCTGGTCCAACAGGTTTAAAGAAGGCATCGTGTTTTTCTGCAGTTGATCCAGTCAGAGGCTGAAACCAGTGCGTGTAGTGTGTCGCGCCTTTTGTTAAGGCCCAATCTTTCATCGCAGAGGCAACTTGATCCGCCATTTTTCGGTCCAAACGCGTTCCGTTTTGAATGGATTCTATCATGGATTTGAAGGCATCTGACGGAAGGTATTCACGCATGATTTCCAAATGGAAAACGCTTTTCCCAAACAATTCAGATACTTTTCCATCATAGTCAATGTGTTTTGGTGTTCGATTGAGCACATCTTGATACGCCTTCTGTCTTTTTGTTGCCATTTTTGAATTTTTTTCCAAATTTAACTCAAAATAGAGGGGGGGCTTGCTGAAAAATGTAATTTTTTATCAACAAGTGACTTTTTAAATGGGGGTATTTTAAAAAATTACTAATTACTAATTACTAATGACGAGTTACGGGTTACGAGTCATGTGGATGAGATACGAATGACTAATTACGAATCACAATCAAGTTTTTTGTCTTTTAGCGAAGCGGTCCATTGTTTTTCAAACTTCGAAGCTCAAAGAGCGAAAAAGTGTCTTTTTATCCAATTAAAGCTTCACGACTCTCACTGTTTCCTTGAATTCTTTAGATTGTATAACCACCAAGTAAATGCCTGGTGAAAGGTTCGTTAGATCCATTGCTTGTTCAAAGGTTCCACGTTCAATTTTTCCGCTGTAAATGGCCTGAATCAATTGGCCTTGGTTGGAGAAGAGTTGTATATTGGCATCGATGGCAGTTGGGATTCCAAGTTTTAATGTGCTCGATTCTACAGCCGGATTTGGGTATGCGATAGCAGAAAAGACTTTAGGTATTGGATTCCCATTCGCGTCCAAATCTATTACAACATGTGTTTGTTGTGTGTATTCATAATACGTGGGCAAAATAGCAATATCTCCTAACATGGTGTAATTCAATTCGTATTGTTCATTTTCAATGACTTCAGTATGTTGGATAACTTCTTGCTGTGGCATTTCCATCTCACCCATAGTCACTTCTTCCAGCTCCTGAATGATGGGGATATCCACCCATTCCAATTCTTTTTCTGGAGTTTCATTGTGTTGTTGTTGAACAACTTCGGTCAATTTTTTTTGAGTAATGCGGATTTGTTCTTCTTGCTGCTGATTGGTGCAGCTGAACAAGGTAAGTCCGAAAACAATCAACAGTGAAGCAAGCATCGCGCGCTGCATGTGAGACCGCGTGCCTCTAGACCATTGTTCGATTTCAAGATTCAAGGCATCGAGTTGTTTGTTTTGAATGCGTGTACAGATGGATTCGTGCTGATTTTGAGCGAGTACAAAGTGGATTTCTGCATTGGACATCTTGGTGAGATCAAGGACATTTTTTGCACACGACTGGCAAAATGACCCTTTTTCATTGGGTGTCATTGCTTTCCAATCTTCAGTGCACGGTTGTTGAATTTGAATGTATTTCATGGCTTTTCGTTTTAGCGGTATGAACTTACACCTTGATGCAGATTAGGTTCATTTTCCATACGAAGGGACATAAGACGGAAGGACAAAAGACAAAGGACCGCTAAGGGAACATAGACCGCCTTCGGCTGCTAGAACATGGACCGCTTCGCTGATGGACAATGGCCTTCAAGCTAAAGGAAAAATCAAATCCATATTCTATGCTCCATGTTCTTTGCTCCGATATGGCCGAAGGCATCAAATTCCGACAGGAACAAATTATGAATTATTCAAATTCCGTCAGGAACAAATTATAATTTTTTCAAATTCGTAACTCACATTTCGTCACTATCTTTGCACCAAATAAAAGTGTCATGATTCAACGCATACAGTCCATTTATCTCGCGATCTCGATTATTCTTCTGTCTATCGTTGCTGTCGGTGCGGATGTATTTCATTTTGTGGGGAAAAATTCTTCATTCGTTTTTAACTCCTTTGGCATTCAACAGGTAAAAATGGGCAACGGAGCAGGCGCAGCATTGGTGACTAAATATCCCCTTTACATCGGTTTAATTGCCCTGGTGCTTTTGCTTTTTATCACCTTGATGAGCTTTAAAAATTTGAAGCGTCAACTGAAACTGGTTCGCACAGTATTTTATATTTATGTATTAATGATCATTGGTTTGGTCGTATTCTCCGTTGTGGGAATTGATGACTTTGCAGATGAATCATTAAAACGCCAGCTAGGTGCTGGTTTCTTCTTGTTCGTTGCAGGGTTGCCATTTGTGTTCATGGCTAATCTCTCCATCAAACGCGACAAAGGATTGATCGACTCATTGAACAGACTGCGTTAACATGAATTATTTATCGGTAGAAAATCTCACCAAATCGTTTGGTGACAGGCTTATTTTTGGTGACCTGACCTTTGGAATTGATCAGGGACAAAAAGTAGCCATTGTCGCCAAAAACGGGAATGGAAAAACTACCTTGTTGCGTTGCTTGATGGGGATGGAGGACTGCGATAGTGGTCGTGTGGTCTACAGAAATGATCTCCGCGTAGCGTTCATGGAGCAAAGTGAAAACTTAGATGAAACGCATAGCATCTTTGAAGCAGTATTTTCACACGATCTTCCCGAACTTCAAATCGTTAAGAAATACAATCAGGCACTGCGCGATGGCGACGATGAGGCGGTTAACGCCTGTTACGATGAATTGACCGAACTCAATGCCTGGGATATGGAGGTGAAGGTCAATCAAATTCTTTCCGTACTCAAATTGGACAATACCGATTTGTTGATTGGCACTCTTTCTGGTGGACAAAAGAAGCGTGTGGCTTTGGCACAAGTACTTGTAGCTGAAGCAGATTTTTTGATTCTAGATGAGCCAACGAACCACCTCGATCTCGACATGATTGAATGGCTGGAGGAATACCTATCAAAGTCAAAGTCAACAATTCTAATGGTAACACACGACCGGTACTTCTTGGAGGTAGTGTGTGATACTATTTATGAATTGGAGGATCGAACGATTTACAAGTACAAAGGAAATTTCTCCTACTACTTGGAGAAAAAAGCAGAACGTATTGATCAGTTGTCTTCTTCCATTGACAAAGCACGAAATACCTTTAAAAAGGAATTGGATTGGATTCGTCGTCAGCCGAAAGCACGAAGCACGAAGCAGAAAGCGCGCATCGATTCCTTTCAAGACGTCAAAAAGGCAGCGAGTCAACGCATCGATGAAGATGAAATAGATATCCCGGTGAAAATGGAGCGTCTCGGATCAAAGATTCTTGAACTTCATAAAGTGGGGAAGTCTTTTGGCGAGAAGGTGATTTTAGATGGCTTTACATATAATTTTCAGCGCAAAGAACGCTTGGGAATTGTAGGAAACAATGGAACGGGAAAATCTACATTTCTAAACATCATTCAAAGTCGTGAAGAAACTGATCGAGGTAAAGTCGTCACGGGCGAAACGGTGGTCTTTGGCTATTATTCCCAAGACTTGATCAAGGTAGATGAGGATAAAAAAGTCATTGATGTTATTCGTGATATTGCTGAATTTATTCCATTGGAGAAAGGCCGACAACTTTCGGCTGCGCAGTTCCTAGAAAAATTTCTATTCGACCGAAACATGCACTACAACTTCGTGCATAAGTTAAGCGGAGGGGAGAAGCGTCGCTTGAAGTTGATGACCGTGTTGATGTCCAATCCAAACTTCCTGATTTTGGATGAGCCAACCAATGAC
>CAMBMC010000187.1 GCA_945868555.1 Chitinophaga pinensis
ATGGCAACAGCCTTTGCCAATAAGGAAATTGTTGGCATTAAAACCCAAGATTTGATTGTGAGCATTTTGATCATTCAATTCGTAGGCATGCTTGGCTCATTTCTATTCTCTAAACTTGCCTCGCGCATTGGCAACATTAAGGGAATCGCCTTGGCCATTTGCATATGGATTCTTCTCTGCGTTTATGTGTATTTTTTCGTGTACAAACCTTGGCAGTTTTACATTGCAGCTGGAATCGTAGGATTGGTAATGGGAGGAATTCAATCCCTAGCGCGTTCAACATATTCGAAGATGTTACCGGAAACAGATGACAATGCCTCGTATTTTAGTTTCTTCGATGTGAGTGAGAAAATTGGGCTCGCTATCGGTACATTCTCCTTTGGTCTTATCGAATCTTTCGCTGATATCCGAACCTCTGTCATCGCACTTGTTGGATTCTTTGTGATTGGATTGATTCTTTTGTTTCGAGTGCCTAAGAATACAGAAGTTGACGCATAAAAAAGGTTTGAGTCACACCCAAACCTTTGATTTATGATCAATCAATGATTTTACTTTTTGTAAAAAGGCAGTTTCACCAACTTTGCTTTCACGCCCTTGTCACGGATTTCGATAAAGATTTCAGTGTCAAGAGCTGAATGGTCAACCGTAACATAACCCAGACCAATTCCTAGCTTCATCGAAGGAGACATTGTTCCTGAAGTTACTTTTCCAATAAGGGCACCTGAAGCATCAAGAATAGGGTAGTCGTGGCGTGGAATTCCGCGATCAACCATTTCAAAAGCAACAAGTTTACGTGTAACCCCCGTTTCTTTTTGTTGTTTCAAGAAATCTGAATCCACAAAATCTTTCGTGAACTTCGTGATCCATCCCAATCCCGCTTCTAAGGGTGAAGTTGTGTCATCAATATCGTTTCCGTACAAACAGAATCCCATCTCTAAACGCAGTGTATCACGGGCGGCTAAACCTATTGGCTTAATGCCAAAAGCTGCACCAGCTTCAAATACTTTAGCCCAAACATGCTTTACATCTTCATTTTTCACGTAGATCTCAAATCCTCCCGATCCCGTGTAGCCTGTAGCAGAAATCATGACATTTTCAATCCCTGCAAAAGTGCCATGGGTGAAGGTATAATACACCATGTTCGTCAAGTCAATATCGGTCAATGCTTGCATGGCTTCTGCCGCCTTAGGTCCTTGAATGGCCAATAATGAATACTGGTCTGATAGGTTTTGCATGTCAACCCCCGTGTCATTGTGAGAACTCATCCAATTCCAATCTTTCTCAATGTTGGATGCGTTTACAACGATAAAATATTCTTCTGCATTGACGCGGTAAATAATGAGGTCATCGACAATTCCACCTTTTCCGTTTGGCATGCAGCTGTATTGCGCTTTTCCATCAAACAAGGCTGACGCATCATTGGAAGAAAATTTTTGAATCAAGGCCAAGGCATTTGATCCTTTTAAAACAAACTCTCCCATGTGCGAAACATCAAAGACTCCCACGGCATTTCGCACGGTTTCATGTTCGGCGTTCACACCTTCGTATTGAACAGGCATGTTATAACCGGCAAATGGAACCATTTTCGCTCCAAGTGCAATGTGTACATCAGTAAGGGCAGTGTTTTTCATTTCAAATTTATTTTGTGCAAAAGTAGCATTTTTAAGGGAGGTTTATCAACTGAACAGATCAGCAAGTTCCTCACCGACCAAACTCCCAATGGCAACACCCATTCCCCCCATGCGGACACCAACGCCAATGTGCTGGTCTATTTTATCCACAATAGGAGCTTTTGTTTTGCCAACGCCCATAATTCCAGACCATTCGTAATGGATTGAAAAATCTGTGTTTGCTAATACTATGGAGGATAACATTTCTTTTAAGGCATCGGTTATTTGTGCCGTATTGGAAAAAGTTGTCGTTGTTTCACCTTCAAAATTCAAATTTCTGCCTCCACCTATGAGTATACGGTCATTGACGTTTCTGAAATAATAATACCCACTTTGATAATGGAATGTCCCCTTGACTTTAAGCTCATCAATAGGGCTTGTCACCAAAACTTGTGCGCGCGCTGGATGAACGTCATGTTGTGGCAAAAACTGCCGCGCAAATCCATTGGTGCAAATCAACACTTTAGCGGCAGTAATAAATCCAACAGATGTTTGAATCTGTACATTATATAGTGCAGACTGAAGGGCGACAATGGAGACACCAAAGAGAATGAGAATGTTTGCTTCAACTGCTTTTTGATGGAAGCAATGCATCATGCTTCCTGTGTCAATTTGTCCTTCTAGACGGTTGTAACAACTCGTTACTATGCCTTCAAAACCAAATTTTTCAGCCACATCTTGATCCATGGAATACACATTTTCTTCTCCAGTTATTTCTTTGATCTTCGCATTTAAATAATTCAATTTCGAACTTACGTTTGCCGCAACGTCTTTTTCCGAGGGCATAAATAAGTCCCAAGATCCGTGAATTTCATGTTTTAGTCCACCACCAACAATTTCGGTCAGTCGTTTCAACCCTTTCCAGCGCTTTTCTACCGTAGACCACACCGTTTCCTCAGACATAGTTTCTAAATCTGACAGCAACTCACTCGCACTGCCAAAACACGAAAATCCGGCATTTTTAGTGCTTGCCCCAGAGGGCAAATAGCCACGCTCCATGATCACAATTTTCGCGCTTGGATGTGCTGTTCGTAATTTCAAGGCTGCACTGTATCCAACGATGCCAGCGCCAATGATTAAAAAGTCTATCCCTTCAAAATAACGGCTCCGTTCCCAATAACTCAATTGTTCTATGTTCATCATCTCAATTTGCGTTCATGTAAAGATTTTTCTTCATCTTTGTAAGTATTTGAGTTCAAAATTAAACCAATTCTGTAACGCGTTGTATCAGGTGTCGTTTTATTCCAACCGTATGAAATATTTGCTGGTCTTTGGGTTTCTGCTGTGCTGCGTTTTTTCAAATGCACAATCCGTCTCATTCCTATTTAAGGGAAACATAACCAATACGAATTCCAAGAAGATAGAGCCAGGTGTTACCGTTGCCATCGTTCAAGATGGGAGCACAATAGGCTCTGCAGTTTCAGGTGCAGATGGAAAATACACGGTTAAAGGGAATGTGAATTACAGTAAACCTTTTTCAGTTATGTTTTCAAAATCCGATTTGGTGGCGCAACGCATCAATTTCAATTATGTTTCGCTTGTCGAAGACGATTTACCAGCAGGTGCAGATTATCAGCCACTTCCCAATTTAAATGCAGCTTTGTTTGCCCCTGTACCAGGAGGTGATTTCTCCTTTTTATCGACTGAAGCTGTAGAAACTTATACATGGAATAGTGCTAAAGCAGCGCCAGATCTCGATGCTGCAGCCAAGGCTAAAACAAAAGCGAAGATTGATAAAATCATGGGCGCTGCAACTTTGAATAGTGCTGCAAATGACGCGAAGTACAATGCTGCAATTTCATTGGCGGATGGATTGTCTGGCCAAAAAAAGTACGAGGAGGCGATGTTTAAATACGAGGAAGCCCTCAGCTACAAACAGAATGACAAATATGCCACTGAGCAAATCGATTTAATGGATAAGTTAAATCAAAAAGCGAAAACTGAACAACTCGTCGATCAACAAGAAAACCAAGAATATTATGATTTAATCAAAGCAGCGGATGTTTTGCGCGATCAAAAGAAATACCAACAAGCGATAGAAAAATACACCGAGGCGTCGGCGAAACGAGCAGAACAATATCCAAAAGATCAAGTCGCAGCTTTGCAGAAAATTGTCGTTGAGGAGAAGAAAAAAGCTGAACTTGACTTGAAATACAAGGAAGCGATTCAACAAGCTGATATGTTCTACAATCAAAAAAGTTGGAAGGCAGCGAAGGAAAAGTATTTAATTGCCAAAGATTTAAAGCCTGTAGAACAGCATCCGATCATTCGATTGGCAGATATCGAAAAAAAGATGGTGGCTGCAACAGCAGATAAGGAGAAAAAACAAAAATACGATGATGCCATAGCTGCAGCTGATGTTTTATTCACCGAAGGAAAGTACGCAGACGCAAAAATAAAATACGCTGAAGCTCTCCAGGTTGAATCTGCGGCTACGTATCCAGTTGACCGAATGTCTGAATGCGATGGAAAAATTGCGGAAGCAGTAAAAGAACAGGAGCGTTTGGCCAAAATTCAAAAATTATTGACCGAAGGAAAGTCTGTTTTTGATCAGTCCAAATGGAACGAAGCTAAAGTGAAGTACGATGAGGTTATTTCTCTCGATCAAAATAACGCTGAGGCAAAGGCAAAGCTGGATGCAATCGCAGTGAAACTTGCTGAAGTGGCCGATTCTGCAGCTAAGGAAGCCAAATTTAACAAGTTAGTTGCTGAAGGTGATGTTGCTGCGAAAGGACTTAAACTGACGGAAGCGAAAGCCAAGTATGAAGAAGCCGTAGATCTCAAGAAAGAACCAGCTGTACAATTAAAATTGGACAATGTCAATAAACAGATTGCCGAAGCTGAACAAAAAATAAAGCTCGAAAATGAATTTCAGCAGTTAAAAATAGAAGGCTTGCAATTGGCTACAGACCAAAAATGGGTAGATGCAAAAGTGAAATTAACAGCAGCATTGGCAATACATTCAGATGTATTGGTGTCACAAAAATTGAAAGAGGTAGAGGATAAAATTAAAGCAGATGCTGCCTTGACGCAAAATGAAACAGAGTATCAAAATTTAATGGCTGCCGCAAAATTAGCTGAAGCAGCAAACAAATTGGATGAAGCAATTGCTAAATATACCGAAGCGCAACTTAAGAAGCCGACAGAACAGGAACCAAAAGATAAGATCGCAGAACTTCAAAAATTAAAACAAAATCTTGCCAAGCAAAAAGAAATAGATACGCAGTATGCTGATTTTATGCGTAAAGGTGACGAATTCATGGGCCAGAAAAATTACTTGGCGGCCATTAAAGAATATAACAATGCCAATGGACTTAAACCAGCGGAGAAAGCTCCGGTAGACAAAGCATCTGAAGCTGAACGTTTGGCGAAGGACAACTTGGACGAAAAGAATAAGATTTTTGAGAATATCTTGGCGGCGGCCCAATCAAAAATTGACGAAAAAGATTTTGCAGACGCTCGACAATATATCGATAGAGCAATAAAAGCTCAACCTGACGATAAACGTCCGCAAGAGCTGTTGAAGAAGGTGGAGCAAATTGAAGAAAAGCAAAGAAATTTTGCTGCAAAAATGAAAGAAGCAGAGTTGCTCGCCAGTTCAGGGAATTATGCGAAGGCTATAGCTGCTTTTGAGCAAGCAAAACAAATTAATCCTGAAGAAATAGCGCCTCAAAAACGAATTGATGATTTGACACAGCAACAAAATGATGCGGCAAATACGGCGCAGAAAAATCAATTGTTCCAAGATTACAT
>CAMBMC010000188.1 GCA_945868555.1 Chitinophaga pinensis
ACTGGAGATGCATCCGCTGATGTTGATAAATCACCGAAATCCCAAGAGTAAACTTGTCCGTTTGTTGAGGTATTTGTGAATGTCACAACTCCATTATTCATCGTATACGATGCAGACGCCACAGGGGTTGGAATGACGTTCACCGTAATCGGCGCAGAAGCCCCTTCTCCATTACACGCGTTTGCATTTGATACGGTTACTATGTATACACCACTTGCTGTTACTGTGATTGATTGTGTTGTTTCTCCGCCGTTGTTCCACAGATAAGAATCCGCTGCAGAAGATGTCAATACAATGGAATCTCCACTACACACTTCCAATGCAGATGCGCTAATTGTTGGAACTGGTGCATTGCTGACACTTACAGATGTTGGTGAAGATGTTGCTGAACATCCATTTACGTCAGTGAATGTAACCGTATATGACCCAGAAGTTGTTACCGTAATTGCTAGAGATGTTTCTGTCGTTGACCATACATTTCCTGTTGCTTGACTTGATGTCAAAACTACTGATCCGCCTGTACAAAATACTGTTGGGCCATTGGCTGAAACTGTCGGTGCAGAAGGTGTAGCATTCACCGTCACTGCAGTTTGTGCTGATGTAGCTGAACAACCAAGGACATCTGTGTAAGTTACCGAATAAGATCCAGAAGCTGAAACTGTAATTTCGGATGTCGTGCCCGTATTCGACCAAACATTTCCAGAAGCTTGACTTGAAGTCAAAACAACAGAACCACCAGAACAAAAAGTCGTTGGTCCATTCGCTAAAATCGTTGGAGTCGCCGGTATGGCACCCACCGTAATGATATTTGTTTGTGTGATTGTCTTGCTACCCCATTGGTTCGTTGCCGTCAACGTAACGTTGTATGTTCCTGGTGTGTTGTAGGTAACCGTTGGATTTGTCGCTGTACTGGTTGCTGGTGAACCCCCAGGGAAGGACCATGAGTAAGTTGTAGGATAATTCGTTGACGTATTTGTAAAATTCACTGTTCCACCTTGACACACCGTTGCTGTCGCTGGCGTGAAAGAAGGTTTAGGCACATAAATCAATTCCACGTCATCGATCAATACTTCGTCATTTGCTGCACCACCACCCGGTGTTTGATTCGTTGTGAATGTCAACAAAATATAGCTTACTGTGCTTGCGGCACCGCTGTATACAAAAGGAACAGATTTGCGCACCCATGCACCTGCCGTCGCTGGATAATTAAGTGCAGCTGTAGCTACCACGTGTGGTATTGAATTGGCATCGATCGGATCGCGCAAATCATATGCGTCATGTAAAACTGCATGCATTCGTGCATTTTGAACACCTCCGCCCGCTTGTGTATATCTGACCCAAAAAACGATTGAATCTGGACGATCGGTAATGGCCTCACTGTAGTTTGCATCTGCTTGCAAACTGATATTGTAATTATTTGCATTTGTTGGCGTCGAACTTCCCATATTGATTCGTCCAATCGTCATGTTTCCGTTTGCTACAATGCCAAGGACTGATTTTGCCCAAACCCTCGCCGAATAGGTTCCAGTTGCACCCGCACGAACAATCGCTGAACGCTGCACTTGTTGCGAGGCAAATCCAACCAAACCTCCTTGCCCAGACAAAAAACTATTCCAATTGGTAGGTTCTTCGGTTGTTGCACCTAAATTGGTCCAAGTTTCCATGCCTGAATTGCCTATTTGTGTCTGCGACAGACCATTAAAAGCAAAAAATAGTAATGAAAATGAAAGTAATTTTCTAGTCATAGTTCAGTTATTAGAGTTCAAATATAGAAAACGCTGTGGAATAGACAACAATCATTTTTCCACACTGCCTTAAAGCAGAGTTAATAACATTTTAACAATCATTGCATTATTGATGAAAGGAACGATTTTGTACCCCTTGATCTTGTGTCAAGGAATGTTCACTTCATCTCTTTGATTACATTTGTAGTATGTCGGAAAGAAATTTCAACCCCAGCATTGAACTTCCAGTCATGGAGCAATTCTACACCATTCAAGGTGAAGGCAAACATTCTGGTCGCGCAGCATATTTCATTCGCCTCGCTGGCTGTGATGTAGGTTGCGTATGGTGCGATGTGAAAGAAAGTTGGGAAGCGGGACAACACCCACTGGTTCCAATCGACACCTTGGTTCAAGAAGCCTTAGCATCCAATTGTGGATTTGTCGTGATCACTGGAGGTGAACCTGCGATGTATGATTTAAGTGCGCTTACATCCCAACTCAAAGCTGAAAATATAGAAATCGCCATTGAAACCTCTGGGACCTATCCCCTTCATGGTCAAATCGATTGGTATTGTTTCTCACCAAAAAAATTCAAGGCACCAATTGATGAGGCCTATCTATTGGCCAACGAACTCAAAGTGGTGATTGCTCATCCGTCTGATTTCAGTTGGGCAGAAGAACATGCCGAGTGCGTTTCTCAAGACTGCCAACTTTACATTCAACCTGAATGGTCAAAACAGGAACGCTTTTTGCCAATGGCCATCGATTTTGTAAAGGAACATCCGAGATGGAAAATTTCCCTTCAGACGCATAAATACATGAATATTCCTTAATCTATGTCTAAAATTTTCAACACATTCGTTTTGTTCTTCATGCTGCTTTCAACGGCATGCAGCACTGCTCAAATGGCCTATTCAACAAAGGATAAAAAAGCTATTAAGTTTTTTGAAGAAGGTCAAAAGGCACCAAACCTGCTGTTGGACCAACGCACGGGACGACCAGATTATGCGGCAGGGCTGGCCTTCATGAAAAAAGCGATTGAACGCGATGCAAACTTTTGGGAAGCATATGTTTTTGTGGGTGAATTTTGTGAATACCTGGGCGATCGTGGTCATGCGATTCAGTATTACGAATCCGCTCTTCATATCAATCCAAACCACAGCAGCTCAGGAAGCACTTACTTTTTCTTAGCCAACTTGTTGTTTCTTGAAGGTGATTACAACGCCTGTTTAAAGAACATTGACATCTTCGAAAAAAACAGAAATGCAAACCCTGATTTATTGCGCGAAAGTGCAAGGATTCGCGAGAATTGTAATTTTTCGATCGAAGCAATCAAACATCCTCTGCGCTTCAACCCAATGAACTTAGGCGCAGGAGTCAACACAAGTTCTCCAGAATATTACCCCACCATTACAGTGGATGGAAAAGTGCTACTTTTTACCAGACGTATTCCGGACGAACGTGTCCCCGTATACAAAGCCCAAGAGGACTTTTACTATGCACTTTTGAATGACAATGGCCTTTGGTCTACCGCCCAGCCCATGCCCAATAACATCAATACCATCATGAATGAAGGGGCGCCGACCATTGGACCCGATGGACGCTCATTGGTATTTGTGGCTTGCTCTGATCTTTCTGGAGATAACGATTATGGTGAGAACAGAACTGGACGAGGAAGTTGTGACTTGTTCATTACCAAGAGAATCGGGCAACGATGGACGGACCCAACGAACCTGCCTGGCAATGTGAACTCAGGATCATGGGAAAGTCAGCCCTCTCTTTCTGCCGATGGAAAAACACTTTATTTTATTCGTCGCGTAAGCAAAAAAGGCGATCCAAAGGATATGGACATTTTTGTTTCTCGCTTGTTGGACAATGGCCAATGGTCAACGCCTGAGCGCTTGCCAAATTACATCAACACCCCTTTCGAGGAAGAATCCGTGCTCATTCATCCAGACGGAAAAACCTTGTATTTTGCTTCACGCGGACACATTGGCATGGGTGGTTCAGACTTGTATGTGTGTCGAATGACTGACAAAGGAACTTGGTCGGGACCAGAAAACTTGGGTTATCCCATCAACACGAGATACGACGAAAACTCCTTATTGGTCTCTGCAGATGGAGAAATCGCCTTTTTTGCCTCCGATCGTGAGGGTGGTTTTGGCGATTTAGACATCTATAAATTTGAGCTTCCCGAAGAATTCAGGCCTACAAAAACACTTTATTTTGAGGGGATTGTTTTTGATGTTACAACGAAAAAGCCCTTGCCTGGCAAATTCCAACTCGTTGATTTAAAAACGGGCAAAGAAGTTATTTATTCCGAAGCGGACAAAGTGAGTGGTGAATTTATGGTTTCACTTCCGGTGAATCATGAATACGCATTGAATGTGACGTATCCAGGCTATTCCTTCTTCTCCAAGAACTTCAATATGACCAATCCCGAAGGGCTCGAGGCCATTCACATGGACGTGCCGATGGTGCCGTTAACCAGCGATATCCCTGTGATTCTAGCGAATGTGTTTTTTGACTTAACCAAAGCTACCTTGAGACAGGAGTCTTTTGTTGAATTGGATAAACTCCTCGATTTCATGACAAAAAATCCAAGTATGAAAATTGAAATTTCGGGGCACACAGATACCCGTGGAGACGAAAAAGAAAACATGAAACTGTCTGCTGATCGTGCAAAAGCAGTGTATGAATATTTAATCAGCAAAGGCATTGCAGCGGACCGATTAAGTCATAAAGGGTATGGCGAAAGTAAACCAATGATTAGTGATTCAGAAATCAGTAAATTAGCAACGGAAAAGGAGCGGGAAGCAGCGCATCAATCCAATAGAAGAACTGAATATCGTGTTGTAAAATGATGCATTTTTTAAAGTTAATTCGCCTTGTTAATCTTCTCATCATCGTTTTGACGATGTACGGAGTGCATACCTTTCTGATTGCTGTCAATTATGATGAAATGGTCAATACCCATGCGGTTGACTTCTTTCTTCTCGTACTTTCAACGGTAATGATCGCCGCGGGAGGTAATATCATCAATGACTATTTTGATGTCAAAGCAGATCGGGTAAACAAGCCAGAGAAACTCATCATTACCAAGCACATCAAACGTCGTTGGGCTATTGTTACCCATTGGGCATTGAATGGCATTGCTTTTTCGATTGCCATCTATCTCAGCATCAAATACCAATCGCTTTGGTTTGTTTTCATTCATCTCATATCTATCAACACACTTTGGTTTTACAGCATGTTCTTTAAAAGGAGAGTGCTCGTTGGAAACATCATGATTGCCACGATGACGGCTCTTGTTCCAATTCTAGTTATTGTATTCTTCCGGGTAAATAATTATTCCCCGTACCCACATTCCGAATTTGACCCACTTTCGTGGGGGGCAGATATCGATTATTCTGTCATTTACCTCATTGCCGCTTTTGCTTTCGTTCAAAATCTTGCACGAGAAATTGTTAAAGACGCACAGGATGTTGCTGGAGATCAGCTGATTTATGTTAAATCTTTACCCATGGTTATTGGTGAATCAAAGTCACTCAAAATTGTAATGTTTCTGCTTCTTGCTCTTCCAATCTTCTATGTGTGGATATCCGTATTGGAGTTGGACACCCTCGTTCAAAACACATCGTTCTTCAAGGCCTCCCTCCCTTTTGCAGTGGCTGCTTTCTTGAAT
>CAMBMC010000189.1 GCA_945868555.1 Chitinophaga pinensis
GCGATTCATTTCCCCCTCATAGAGGGGGATTAAGGGGGAGGATATTCAGTGTGAAAATGAGAGCGGAGAGCTTGTTCCATGAGACACGACAAAGGGGGTGTTAAGGGGGGAGGAATCTTAATGGAAGGTTTTTCTCACGAGGAAAGATGCGGTAAGTATTAAAAGGGAGGGATTTATCAGATTTTTGTTGTTGTAGGTTTGTTGATATTCAGCACTCCTTTTGTTCGACCCCGATGGGGTCGTGGCTTCATTCCTCTGGTTGGGTTTTACAGATGTTTGACCCCTATGGGGTCACAAAAACAGAGTGAGAGTGAATCCCGAAGTATCGAGATGAAAGCGAGAGTGGTTCACGCCACTTTGTTTCTTCGCTCCCTGCCCTGAGGTCCTCGAAGGGCCACGCTCAAACTCACTCTTTACTTTGAAATATTGAAGGTGTCTTCGCAATCCTGGAGTGGAAAGATTCCCCTTTTATAAATTAAAAAAAGAAAGAGAAACAGAAAGAGAATGAAGAAAAACAAAAACGAGACTTCGAAGCTGCAACAAAGTTAATGACGCTCTCGCTCTCATTCTCGTTTTGTTTTGTGACCCCATCGGGGTCATATTTCTGTAACCTAAAGACTCACGAAGTATGATTCTACGACCCCATCGGGGTCGAACATCTCGTGCCAAGCCTACTTCTTCACCACAAAAGCATTGATCTTCAACACAACGATGCTAGGATCCGTATTGGCAGTAACGGTAACCGTTTTTTCTTGCGTGTCAAGCTGACCTACTTTCGGGTGAAACACCACCTCGATTTTATCCGATTTTCCTGGAAGGATTGGTTTCTCAGGTTTTTTGGCCGTGGTACATCCGCAGCTGACGTCAACACGCGCGATGATCAAGGGATTTTTGCCCGTGTTGGTCACGATGAAAGTTGCCGCATTTTCTGAATCTTCTTTGATCTTTCCGAAGTCAATTTTTAACTTATCGAAGGACATCGACGTCTTTGAAGCTGCTTCTGCTTCCTGCAGCTTAAGTTCCTCGCGATCAATGTCGGATAGTTCTTTCTTCAAGTCTGCTTCGCTGGCTTCATCCGCTTCAATGGCCGATCTTACCTCAGTATTTTCATCGCTTTTTGTATCTGAGTTACATGATGCAATGAAGAGGGTGCAAAGTACAAAAGTGAAAATCTGTTTCATGGTGTTTTTTTACAAAGTTAAATCTGAATCATTTTCTTAAAAGCGAATGCCCATTTTTTTTGCTTCACCATTTTGAATGGCTTGAACAGCGCGCACAAGAGCTTCATTCGACTCATTAAAAATCTCGTAAAACTCATCGTAACCCCAAATATCTTGAGCTAGATTTGCTTTGATGCGCATCTTCAATAGGTTCTCTGAAGTTTCATATTGGGCGTCATTGGGTTCCAATTTCGGATCAGCAGTCTTGACAAAGTCAAAGAACTCATTCATGAATTTTTCATCCAAGACAAATTTCGACTTGAAATCTGCGAAGGTAGGGTATGAAAGCAACATTTTGTCGCGGTTCTTGTCGACATATTCCAAAGAAAAACTCATAACATGTCCACCTTGTACCAAATCGCGGAAGTAGTCTGTTATTTCTGATGTGTCAATAGGAACGAAGATGTCAGGCATGATTCCACCACCGCTGTAAACGGTGCGTTTTGAAAGCAAGGTTTGGTGCTTCAATGAATCGGGAAGTTTAATGGAGTCCACGTGCGAGAATTCTCCGTTCAAATAGCGTTGTGTGAGGTCATTTTCATAAGCCTCCATGTCGTCGTAGGGTTTTTGGATAAAGCGTCCCGCAGGAGTGTAGTAACGCGCAATGGTCAGGCGGATTTGCGACCCATCTGTTAAATCGATTGGTCGTTGAACCAATCCTTTTCCAAAGCTGCGGCGCCCCACGATCAATCCGCGGTCCCAATCCTGAATGGCACCAGATAAAATTTCACTGGCGGAAGCAGAATATTCATCTGTCAACAAGATCAGCTGCCCATCTTCCCATTTCCCTGTGCGGTAGGCTTTTAAATTGCTTCTTGGTTGAGCGCGGCCTTCAGAATAGACAATCAGTTTATCTCCTGATAAAAATTCATCGGCCAATTTCTGCGCGGCATCCAACAATCCACCGCCGTTTCCTTGAAGGTCGAATACGAGGTGCTTCATGCCTTGACGCTTCAGATCCGCAATTCCTTTTTCAACTTCTTCCATGGAAGATCGTGAAAAGCTATTGAGTTTAATGTAACCAATCTCTGGAGCTACCATGTACACCGCATCAACAGAATTGATTGGAATGTTGTCCCGGGTGATGACAAAATCCATTGGCTTGCGCATGTTTTTGCGTTGGATTTCGATTTTCACCTTTGTACCCAATTCACCCAACAATTTTTCACGGACCTGATTGTTTTTTAAACCAATACCAGCAACGTTCAAATCTGAAATTTTCGTGATTTTATCACCAGGTAAGATGCCCAACTTCTCAGATGGACCGCCAGGTATCGTCGCCACAACCATTAACGTGTCTTTCAAGATCTGAAAGCGAATGCCAATGCCTACAAAACTTCCGTTGATGGAGGAGTTGGCTTCATTAACCTCTTCTTTCGAAATATACGTGGAGTGGGGATCCAACTTTTCCAAGAGCGCAATGATTGCTTCATCTGTTAATTTCTCGTCGTTTACGGGATCGACATAGAGTTGATTGACAAAAGTCAATACTTCATCGAATTTTTGTGTGGTTCCAACTTTAGATGGGTCTTCTTGAGCCATTAAAAGAGTTGGAGCGAAGGCAAATAGGAGAAAAAAGCGTTTCATGGTCAGTTCTGGTTTTTTGACGAAATTAAAGGTAGCACTAAATACGCGTTATTGAATCGTTAAATAACATGGACCTTTAATTTTTGTTAATTTAAAAATAAACAGAAGGTTGTGTAAAGCTTTCAAGTAGATGTGCTCAAGGCTTTCGCTTTTATGTGTTATTTCGAGTACGATGAAAATAGTAAAATCAATCCTTCTGTTAACTGCATTTCTGAGTGTATCGGTTCTTGCTCAAGCTCAAGTGAAGGAGTTTGATCAATTGGAAATGTACTTTGCCCAGAAACACTACAAAATGGTGTTGCGGAAGGCGAATCGATTTCTCGACAATCCAGAATACGATTATTCGCAAGTCCCTTCCTATTATGCCGCATTGGCAACGATGCAATTGGTGCAAAATGACCGATGGAGAAAGACACACCCCTCCGCATTGAAAGAGGCGCAAGAAAGATTCGAAGCACTTCGAAAAAATAAAGATGGCCAGAAAATAATTGCAGCGCACATGCATGAGTTGTCTTTTCTCAAGCGCGATTTGATTTCTTGGGCAGAGGATTTAAAACGGCGCAATAAAAAGGATGATTTCAACGAAGTTCAGCAGTTTATTGATGCCATATTGAATGATCTACAATCGATTGATGCTGTACCAGAGGGCAATGGAACTTCGCATGATGCATCTGATGTGGTCTCGGGAACTTCTTCAAAAGAACGTCAAAAACTCGTTCAATATGCTGAAAAGTACATTGGAACACCTTACGTTTGGGCTGGAGAGAATCCAAGTGGATTTGATTGCAGTGGTTTTACGGGTTATGTTTATCAATCCATGGGGAAGGAGCTGCCTCGTCGTGCAGTGGATCAATACAATGCCAGCAAAAAAATCAAAGAAAAATCTGTGCAGAGAGGGGATTTGGTGTTTTTCGACAATGGTTCGGGTGTGTCGCACGTTGGTATGGTTATCTCGGAGAAAGGTGAGCCTGTTGTCATGATTCACGCCAGTTCCTCTCAGGGTGTTATTCGCACAGCAATCGATTCCTCAGACTATTGGAAATCTCGTCTGAAGGGTTACGGAACTTTCGTTGATTGATCTTTTCGGGCATAGAACACAATCGCAATAGCCATCAGCAGTATGGACCCAAAAGAAATCATCGTGAAAAGCGTATGGATGAATTCCTCCTTGTGTTTTGTGATTAAAATGAAGCCCAAGAAAAGGATGGTGATGAAGCACGAGATCATAGACAAGCGGGCTAAACTTCCGTTCTTTTTTCTCAGTCGCTCGAACAGTGTCAATGAAATGACTGTTGCGGTGGCTAAAAGAATCAAATTCCAATGTACAGGTAGTTGTCGTTGATCGAAAAAGCACTTGATTGAAAGTGAGGTGCTAAAAAGTGCAACAATTCCTCCAATTGCATACAGAATAAAGGGTGACTTTTCTAAATAAACCAAGGCGAGGAAAACGACAAAGGCATTGAGAAAAAGGATGCTTTGAATGCCATAAGGCGCAATGAGATCTAAATGATACATCTGATACAGATTGTACGCCAGTCCTGACAAAGCGCAGATCGCGAGTCCCCGACCAATTTTATGTGTAAGTGCCAATGCAGTCATTTCAGCAATAAGGGATTAAAGTGAATCGTGCGCAAAAATACGTCGATTTTTTTCAGTGGCACATACCAAGTTCCAAAGTGCGCGTGCACCAACATTGGCATCCCAGTCTCCCTCAAGGCCGGGCGCAACCTCATTCAAATCAAAACCGATGATTTTCCGTCCTGATTCAGCCACTTTGAAGATCAAATAGGTGATGTCTTCCAATTTGAATCCGCCCGCCACAGGTGTTCCCGTATGCGGACAAAGTTCGGGTGAAAGTCCGTCTATGTCGAATGAAATGTACACGTGATGCGGCAATTCAGCGATGATGTTCTCCACTTGCTGTTCCCATGTGATTCCACGATATCCTGCCTCCTTAATGTCCCAGTCAAAAAATGTGGAAATCCGTGACGAATGTTTTTGAATGAGATCAACTTCAGATTGTGCGATGTCTCGAATACCGACCTGAACCAATTTTGATAAATTGTCACATTCTTTCAAGGCATTGAACATGATGCTGGCGTGCGATTGCTGAAATCCTTCGTAGGCATCGCGCAAATCGGCATGCGCATCAATCTGTAAAATTCCAAAATCCTCATAGGTATCGTTCAAGGCATGCATCAAGCCAAGAGGAGTGGAGTGTTCGCCACCAAGAACGCAAACAATTTTCCCTTCTTTCATCAGTTCCAAGGACCGTTCGCGAAGATTTTCTTTCAAGGCCAGTTGAGTTTCGTTGATTTCGTTGACAAGGGACTTAAACTCCTCGTTTTCTTCCAACTGACCACCATCCTCCAAAAAAGCAATGTAATCCAATCCCTTTTCGCAAAGTTTATCATTGATCTTTTTCCAATCTTCAGGAATAGGTGTCATGAACACTTTCGTCTCAAAGGCAGAGTCCAATTTCGGGTGATAAAAATCAAGTTGCGTGGAGGCCTCCAAAATTACTTGAGGTCCATCACTTGCACCTTTTCCATATGAAGCAGTTGCATCCCAAGGAACAGGAATGATCACGATGTCCGCT
>CAMBMC010000190.1 GCA_945868555.1 Chitinophaga pinensis
GGTCCGGTATTGTCGTTGAGGTAAAGCACACTCGTGGTGATGTCTTCACGGAATTTTCCCCAGCATTCATTTTTCAAGACAAATTCCAAGGAATCAGGGGTTCCATAGGTTTCCATGCTGATGTTCTTGTGGTACTGCATGTGCTGTCCGCCAATGTGAAAGGTGAGTACATCAATATCCCCATCGTTGTCGACATCAACAATTGCAGGGATATCAGCCGAACTGACATATAGGTTCAGACTCGCTCCCGAATAATCGGAATACAATAGATTTTTTGCGACTTCCCATTGGTTGCCATTTACGGCATTGCCAGTATTTCGGTACACCTTGATTCCACCTACACCATATACAAACAAATCTTTTGCGCCATCTGCGTTGTAATCAATGGCTGTTGCCCGATAGCGCAGGTCTGAAGGAAACAGATTTTTTCCCCGATAAAGGTATTTGTAATAAGGTCCAGCGCCATCGTTTTCTTGGGTGAAAATCCGAATGTTGTCGCTGCTGCGGTCGAACACAAACAAGTCCAGATCTCCGTCAAAATCAATGTCCATATCGGAAAATTGGGCATAATTCAAACCTCCCACCCAGGCATGTGCTAGCGTGTCTGTGCCGATGCGCACTCCAATGGAATCGTCGTATTCAAAATTGAATTGTCCCACACTTAAAAAGGGAGAGAACAGAAGCAAGAAAAGAAATTTGGTCGAATTTCGCATGATATTATCCACTAAGGGTTAATTTTGCCTGTCGTTCGAATGTTCGAATGATGCTACTAAGTTAGTTAAAACACGATGAAAAAAAGCAATTCTTTCATGAAAATGTTGGTGACATGTTCACTCTTGTGTTCGTTCAATAGCTTCGCACAAGACAGTGTTTCTGTATTGTTTATCGGCAACAGCTATACCTACGTGAATGATTTACCGTCTGTTTTTTCGCAATTGACTACATCACTTGGCGATGAGGCAACGGTAGATTCCAAGACCAATGGCGGATTTACGTTTCAGAATCAGCTTTCTGATCCTGTCACCATGACAAAAATCCATGCAAAGCCATGGGATTATGTCGTGCTTCAAGGACAGAGCCAAGAACCATCGTTTCCCTTTGATCAGGTGAATACTCAAACCTTACCACCGGCCGTATCTTTAGCGGATAGTGTTTATGCGAATGGATTTTGTTCGCAAGCCATGTACTTCATGACCTGGGGACGTCAAGTGGGTGATCCGCAATGGGACTCAATCAATACGTTCTACAAAATGAACAACCGCTTGCGCAATGCATACGTGCGCATCGCGGATTCTGCGCATGCAAGTGTGGCACCTGTAGGTGTGGCTTGGAAGTACATCATCGATAACCATCCGACCATCAACTTGTATTCACCTGATGGCTCTCACCCAAGTTTGGCGGGAACTTACCTTTCGGCGTGTACCTTCTATGCCAGCGTTTACCGGAAAAATTCTTCGGGAGCACCTTATACCGCAGGCTTGGACCCAACCGTTGCAGGGTACTTGCAGAATGCCGCCGATCTTGCTGTGCTTGATAGCATTGATACTTGGTCTTTAAAAGTCAAAGCAGATCTCACCGTGGCTGATTTTTTAGCGACGGTCGTTGGTCAAACCGTGCAATTGACCAATTCGAGCACACAGGCACAAGGGTATATGTGGAATTTTGGCGATGGTGCGACAAGCACTTTACTTGACCCTTTACACGGTTATGTTTCAGCGGGAACTTATCCAATTGAGCTCATCGCTTTGAGCGAGTGTGGAAACGATACGACGATCCAGCAAATCACCATTCAAAGTGCAGGCATCATCGAAGGAGATGGAAAAGCACTCACCGTAAAGATGTTTGGCAATGGAAATTTTGAACTTGAATTCATCGAGACACCAGCTGTGCTGTCGGTCCGTGATATGAATGGTTCAATTGTAATGACTTTTCACCCCGAAAATCAATCCGTGCACATTGATTTATCAACAGCTGCGGAAGGAATTTATCAAGTTTTGTGGGAAAGTCAAGCAGGCAAAAACCGCTATGCGCTTCCTGTATTGAAATGACCTTAAATGAAAGTGAAATAGTCTTCGTTTGACTTACGCACTTTTTTCAAGTGTTGGTAGGCATCCTCCTCCGAACGGTATCCGATTGGACAAACTACTGTAGCAATTAAATTTTTCTCCGACAGATGCAATACCTCATCATATCCTTTTGGATTGAATCCCTCCATCGGAGTCGCATCAATTTTTAGTCGGGCACAGGCACTCAACAATTGTCCAAGAACAATGTATGTTTGGTTGGATGTCCACAGGTGAATGGCTTCCGGTGATTTATTTCCCACGTAATTCCCAATCGATTCTATCATTTTTCCAACGCGTTCTTCACCCATTTCGCGTACTTCATCGGTGCGTTGTACATGATGTTGGATGTAGTTTTCATCCAATGAGGTATATGAACACAAGACGATGAGGTGAGAGGCATCCTTCACTTGCTGTTGGTTGTACGAATGAGCGGTCAATTGTTCTCGAATCTCAGGATTGTTCACCACCAACACATGTGTCGTTTGCAATCCCATTGACGAAGGAGACATGCGCATTACCTCAAGAAGCGTCTCGAGGTCTTGGTCATTGATTCTCTTTGAGGCATCAAATTTTTTCGTCGCGTAGCGCCAGTTCAGGTCGTTGAGAATATCGTAGTTCATGGAATTTTTTCTAGGTTCGTCAAAGGTCAACAAACAAATCGGAATGTTGTTCGTGGAAAAAATGCTAGGCCGCAAGCTCAGGCATCATTGAATGGAAAATTACCGAAAAAGAAAATAAATAAGTAGCACATAGATACAAATGGGGACAACGAGGCAAATCAAAACCGACGATGCGATGTAGTTGCTTCCAAATCGATTGAAATACATGAGGAATTGAACAGATTTTCGGTACAAATCAGTTGCAAAGAGCTTAAAATCAGTACAACCAACAAAAAATCCCATGCAGAAGATTAGAAATGAAAGTTTTAGGTAATGAAATTCAAAAAGAGCGTCTAGTATTACGAACCATGAAAAAGGAACCACAAAAAAGTAGAGAATGATATTGATTTCATGATAACTCAATTTAAACATCCAAGCTAACTTCAACAGTCGCTTTACTACCCAATTGAAAATTTTCTCGGTCATTGTCTCCTCGGGATTGCGGTCTTTTTTCACTGGCCCATATTTATTTTTGAGGCCCATGCTGGTCAATCCAATAACAATCAAAAGAAAAGCACCAATAGAAATGCCGGTCCAAATAACGAAGTAACTTAGGATAGACCAAAAACTCATAGGCTTAGACTTAAATTACACACAGAATACAATTTCAAATGTGTTGTATTGGCGCTATTTTGAGACGAGTTAGCAGTCGTAACGTTGCTTGTTCTTTTTTGGTTTTAAGATTGATTAACAGTTGATTTGAGAAAGAGACAAAGGGCACTTTTTCGCTATATGAGCTTCGAAGAACAAAATAATGTTCAGAAAGCTCAATAAAAAAAGCCCACGTTGGGGCTTAAGATATAACAAGGTGGAGATAACCGCGGCGACTTACCGCTGTTTCATCTCCTCCAACTCCTTCTTCAAACGTTCAACCTCAAGATTCAATTCCTTAATCGCCTCGATCATAACTGGAACCAACTGAATGTAATCGACGGTTTTGTAGACTGTCTCATCGCCTTGGTTGATGAAAAGTGCTTTCTCTTTGATGAGTTCAGGGAATACCAACTCCACATCTTGGGCAATTACTCCAAATTGTTCGCGCTGTTGTGTGCTCTTTTCACCGTTTGGAAGTGTTGTTGGGGTCGTAATGGTATAATGCGTTCCTTGTATCAAACTCAATTGGGACAAGGCATTTTTGATCGGAACAATGTTCGATTTTAATCGACGGTCGGAAGCATTTACCCAGCCCCCAATGGCATATCCCGTTCCATCAACTCCAACGTCAGCCGTGAAATAGCCCGACCAACCCGCAGTTGTGTTCGTTGTTTGTCCATAAACGCCATTGAACCCAACACCATAGGTGCCAATGCCCAAGCCTGTTGTGCCTGAATTGCTTCCGTATAGTCCATAACCTGCGCCATAAGAGGATTGTCCTACTGTACCGTTGAATCCAATTCCAAGGACACCGTAACCACCTGTAGTTCTAAGGTTCGATCCATAAACGCCTGCAGCACCTGTCGCTGTTGCTGGTATTTGTCCGCTTACACCATAGCCAGTGCCTGAATTGTTTCCAAGAATAGCCGAGTTATTGGCGCCAGAACTGTTGGTATTTGCCTGAATCGCGGCAAAGTTATTTCCTGCATTCGTGCTCTCAGCGCGGAATCCTACACCGACACCACTCACATTCGCAAGTACAGCGGTTGAATTGGCAACGGATGAATTGACTTCTAGCCCAGTGGTAGTTGTTCCAGTATTGTTAATTTGCACTGCCCCGGCATCTGTAGAAATGCTGCGTCCAAGTCCTGCTCCGCCTTGGTCATATGCCTGATCGAGTGTATTGGCTGCACCACCGCCACCTCCGTTACCACTACTCGCCGCATACAAGGCATAGGGAACGCTCAACAATTGAGACACGCCTGAAATGGTGAAGTTGGAACCTCCAGTTGGGTCAATTTCTGTTTTCAAAAAATAAGGACCATTGGACCAATCAATGACAGAAAGCGGATTGATGCTGCCGATTTGAATGCTTGCCAATCCATTGGTGTTGGTCGTAGCTGTGTGTGTTTCTGTTTGAACGGTAACTCCTGTGGCCGAACCTTGAAGAATGCTTGTTTTAATGCTCACGGTACCCGTGTTGATGAGTGCTCCAGCGGCATCGCGCACAACGGCTTGGTAACTCATCGATGGTGGTGCTTGTGCGAATAGTGTATTGACAAAAAGTATTGAAACTAGTGGAAATAGGTATTTCATGGCTTTAGTGTTTGATGATTTTAAAGGTGTTGAGGTTCTTTTCAGCGGAGATGACGTTCAGAAAATACATGCCAGCGGCATAGCTGCTCATATCAATGATTGAGTTTTCATTTACAATCGGATGTGTGCAAAGCATTTTGCCAGCTTCATCGTGTAAGGTGAAATAGGTCTGAAGGGGCAAGTCTTGGGTTGACTGTAATGTCAATTGCCCACTCACAGGATTGGGACCTATGGACAAGGAAAATAATTCGTTTTCGTCCAATGAAGATGTTTCAAACAACTCATAGGGTTGCTGAACGCCGAGGTATGCGCTTCCGGCAGCGACATCGATGGAGATATAGTCGATTTGTCCGACGGAAAAACTTGCAGATCCTCCAGCTCCAGTGCAATCGCCACCTGTGCTCACCGTATTGGATTGTGCTGTACAGTTTAGCGCGAGTGAAAAGATGAAAACACTCAAAAAATAAG
>CAMBMC010000191.1 GCA_945868555.1 Chitinophaga pinensis
AGAAATACCAACGGTCAACGGAAAAGCAAAAATTAAAATTGATCCAGGAACACAAAGTGGTAAAGTCCTGCGCCTGAAAGGCAAAGGCTTGCCCATTCTGCAGCGATATGGACACGGCGATTTGTTCGTGCACATCAATGTATGGACACCAAAAAAAGTATCTAAGGAGGAGCGTGAAATCTTGGAAAAATTGCGCGAAAGTGAAAACTTTAAACCTCATCCAGACAAAAATGACAAAGGGTTCTTTGACCGCATGAAGGACATGTTTAACTAGTCCTGTATGTCATTCTTAACCAATGCAGACAAAGGGAATAATCGTGTTTCAGGGTATATTTTGACTTTGAGCCTTGTTGTTTTGTGCTACGCGGTACTCGGATCAATTCCCTTGATTGTTCATCTGATCATTGCAAATGGTGGGGGTGAAGGTGCATTGGCCGGTTCAATGTCCGATTGGACAGCGCTCTTAGGTGAAAACCTCATTCTTTGTTACCTCTTGTTTCCATTTGTTTTGGTTTTATTGACTCTCGTTTTGAGCAATCGCTTTATTCATAAACGAACGGTCTTGTCACTTTTTACGAGTAGAGCAACATTCGATTGGAGACGTTTCTTTACCTCTGCCGGAATTTGGACAATGGTAATGGGTATTTTGCTTGCTACGATGATGGTGGGTAACGATCAAATTCAGTGGAACATGAATCCATCGACAATCATTCCTCTTATTCTGATCTCTTTGCTCTTGATTCCCATACAAACGACTGCTGAAGAGGTGCTTTTCAGGGGCTATCTCTTCCAAGCATTTGGACATAAAAATCGCCGAGGATGGATCAGCGTCTTCGTGACCGGTGTTCTCTTTGGCCTTATGCATGCAGCGAATCCTGAAGTGGAAGCTTTGGGTTATGGTGTCATGAGTTACTACATCATGACCGGAATTTTTCTTGGGTTTATTGTTCTGATGGACGACGGACTCGAACTTTCTATGGGCTACCATGCTGCAAACAACATCTTCGCAGCACTCATTTTAACCAACGAATGGCAGGCATTTCAAACCGATGCTCTCTGGATTGACCATGCTAAACCCACGTTTGGGTGGGATGTGATCGCTACGATGCTTGTCCTTCAACCACTGCTGCTTCTCATTTTCGCGAAGATCTACAAATGGAAAAATATGCGGTCAAAACTGCTTGATCAGCAGTAAAGAAAAGCACGTTTGTGTGTTTTATTCAATCCTTGATTTTCGTACCTCAGAAAAAAAAGATAGCTTTAAGTTCGAAATCACAATGAATGCTTGAAGTACAGCACATCTCTAAATCTTTTTTTCGCAAAACAGCCCTCGAAGATGTTTCGATGACGGTACGCGAAGGAGAAATATTTGGTCTTCTCGGTCCAAATGGCGCAGGTAAAACCACGCTCATAAGAATCATCAACAAAATCATTGATGCCGATCGAGGAGTGGTCCGGATCAACGGAGATCTCATGACGCAAAAGCACTTTTCGATGGTGGGTTACCTGCCTGAAGAACGCGGATTGTACAAGTCCATGACCGTTGAAGACCATGCTTTATTTCTTGGCCAATTGCGTGGATTGTCGAAGCGTGATGTGAAAATGCAACTCGACTATTGGCTCGAAAAATTTGCCATCGGTGATTGGAAGAAAAAACGAATTGAAGAACTTTCCAAAGGAATGGCGCAAAAGGTTCAATTCATTTGTACTGTTCTGCACGAACCTAAAATTCTCATTTTGGATGAACCTTTGAGCGGTTTCGACCCAGTGAATGTTGAGTTGATTAAGCAAGAACTTATTGAAATGCGCGCAAAGGGTAAACTAATTATCCTCTCTACTCACAACATGAAAAGTGTTGAAGAGATTTGTGACCGTGTGGCATTGATTGATCAATCAAAGAAGATCCTCGAAGGAACAGTTTCTGAAATTCGAGAGTCGAGGAAAACAGGAGAAATAGCCATTAAATTCCGTGGGTCAATGATTGCCTTTGTGAATGCCTTATGGACAAATTTCGAACTTGTGGATAAGGAAATTTTGGCGGATGACCGGTTCATTGCCCGTGTGAAAACACGAGGAGACACGAATTTCGATGACTTACTTCGCGCGATGATGGGGCAGGTGCGCATTGAAGCTGTTTGGGAAGTATTGCCTTCCATGCAGGATATTTTTATTGATCTAGTCACACCTAAAACTGAAGGAACTCATGCGTAACAGTTGGTTGGTTGCAATGCGGGAATTGAAAGAGCGCTTGGGTTCGCGCTCCTTCGTTGGAATGATGATCGCTGGTCCACTGTTGATCTTGGTGCTTATCTATTTTCTCTTTGCCTTCGGTGGTGAAGGGCAACAGAAATGGAATGTGCTTATTGCTGATCCAACGGGAATCATGGATAAGAAAATATTGATCAGTGCCGATCCGGATGTCACCTATTCTTTTGCCAATGGCTACATTGAGATGAATGAGTTTCGCGACGCAAAACAATTCCGTGAATTTGATGCACTTGTGGAAATCAATGAAAAAATTCTTTCCAATAAATTGTCATTTGTCTTCTACCGCGAAAACCCTTCCATGCGCATGCAGACGAAAATTCGCTATCAGATTGAACGGAGAATCGAAGAGGTGATGGTTGAGCAGTTTACGGACCTTTCTATTCGTGACTTTCGAAAAGTGAAACAACCACTCAACATGAACTTCAGAAATGTGTACGACCCTATGGACGAGGCCTCAGACCTGCGCGGTTGGGTAGGCTTATTCTATGGTGCACTTATTTTTGCCTTCATTTTTCTTTTTGGAATGACCATTCTCCGCAGCGTGACACGAGAGAAAAGCAACCGCATCGTTGAAGTGCTCTTAGCCACGGTTCACCCCAATCAATTGATGATCGGAAAGATTGTTGGAATCGGAATCGCTGCATTTATTCAATTCGTAGTGTGGATGCTCTTTGTGGCAATCGGTCTTGTACTCATGAGGAGTTATGTCTTTCCAGATTTATTCGATCCAAGTCGTGTCGTGGCCTTGAGTGAACATGCCTCCGACAGTTTCTTTGCAGCGACAGAATACAACCAGTTTGTTGATTTGGTGTATGAGCGCATCCAATTTGGCACCATGACGTTTTATTTTATTCTCTTTTTCGTGTTGGGATATCTATTCTATGGCGCCTTATTTGCCGCAATAGGAGCTACATCAGGATCGGAAAGTGACGGCCAACAGTTTGTTTTACCCCTGATTTTCTTGCTCTGCTTCGCTCTATTTGCGGGGTATTATTCGCTCCAGAACCCAGAAAGTGGACTAGCCACACTTTTTCATTATTTGCCATTTACTTCACCCGTCGTGGTTATGGTGAAGCTTTCCTTAGGCTATGATCCAGGACATGCTTATGAGATTTGGATGTCTTTGATTATTCTCCTATTGAGTGCAGCTGGGGTACTTGTGCTCGCAGGCAGATTGTACCGCAATGGAATCTTGCAATTTGGACATCGTCTGCGCTTTGGTATGTTGCTGCGTTGGTTGAAACGCATGTAAAATGAGAAAAGCAGTCATTGATCTCGGGACCAATACCTTTAATCTCCTCATAGTTCAAGTCAATGAGGGTGAAATTCAGTTGCTGCACAACGAAAAGGAAGGAGTAGCACTTGGGATGGGAGGAATCAACAATCAAATAATTTCACCTGAAGCCTTAGATCGCGCGTTAACTGCCTTGAAACGATTTAAACGTGTGTGTGAAAATCATGACGTTACCTTGATCAAGGCCATTGGAACTTCTGCCATTCGCGATGCGAAAAATGCGGCACATTTCCTTCGGATTGTAAAAACCGAAGTTGGAATTGACGTTGAAATTGTCAGTGGTCATCGTGAAGCAGAATTGATCTACAAAGGCATTGCGGCATCGCATGATTTTAATGAAAACTCCTTAATTATGGACATTGGCGGGGGGAGTACTGAATTTATTTCAGCAAATCAGTTGGGTATACACGATATGATCAGCATGAATATTGGTGTTTCCCGCATATTTCAATTATTTGAATTATCTGATCCATTGACGGCTACAGATGTTATCCAAATTGAAAAATGGCTAGATACCCACGCAGGTACATTCTTTAAAAATCGAAGTGAAAATGTATTGATTGGTGCATCAGGTAGTTTTGAAACATTCTATGAGTTGATCCACAATGAACAGTTTCCAGAGAAAAATAAATCCATTGAAATTTCTGTTGACCACTTAACTGAGATCTTAGAGCAGATTATTTCTTCTACTCAGGAGGAACGAAATCGAAACCAATGGATCATTCCCATTCGAAAAAAGATGGCACCCATCGCAGCAGTGAAAACACGGTGGGTACTGCGGCAAATTCCGGTTGCTAAGGTTTTTATTTCTCCTTACTCCTTGAAGGAGGGGGTTATTTTTGAATAATCCATCTACCCCAAGAGGTATATACACGACGTTAACAACATCATTCCTATCTTTACTCAAATTTTAATTCCATGGCAAAAATCCTAATCATTGATGATGAACGTGCAATTCGCAGAGCATTGAGAGAAATTCTTGAATTTGAAGGATTTGAAATTGATGAAGCTGAAAATGGAAAAGAGGGTGTTGACAAAGCAAAATCTGGATTGTATGAAATCATTTTTTGTGACATCAAAATGCCCTTGATGGACGGTATGGAAGTCTTGGATGAATTGATCAAGACGAAAGTGGAAACGCCATTGATCATGATCAGTGGACATGGGAATATTGATACTGCAGTGCAAGCCATTAAAAAAGGAGCCTTTGATTTTATTGAAAAACCATTGGACTTGAACCGTATTTTGGTGACGATTCGCAATGCAAGGGATAAAAATTCTTTGGTGGAAGAAACCAAGCATTTGAAGACGACAGTAAAGCGTTTCAAGGGAAGCTCGATCATTGGGGAGACAGAAGGAATTATCCACATCAAAGAGATGATTGAAAAGGTGGCGCCATCGGATGCAAGGGTGCTCATTACTGGCGAAAATGGCACAGGAAAAGAACTTGTTGCGCGTTCACTTCACGACAATTCGAACCGACGAAAAATGCCTTTCATCGAGGTGAATTGTGCTGCGATTCCTTCTGAATTAATTGAAAGTGAATTGTTTGGACATGAAAAGGGTGCCTTTACTTCGGCTGTGAAGGATAAAAAAGGAAAATTTGAACTCGCTACAGGTGGAACCCTGTTCTTGGATGAAATAGGCGATATGTCAGCAAGTGCCCAAGCCAAAGTGCTGCGTGCTTTGCAGGAAAATGTCATTCAACGTGTAGGAGGTGAACGTGATGTTAAGGTGGATTGTCGAGTCTTGGCCGCAACAAATAAAGATCTTCGAAAGGAAATTGCTGATGGAAGATTCAGGGAAGATTTATACC